>JAFMFD010000004.1 GCA_017856385.1 Actinomycetota bacterium | reverse complement strand
CGCTGCGCCTGGTCGTTGAGCTTCAGGTGCACCCAGTCGACGGTGAAGTCGCGGTGGCGCTCCTGCGCCCGGCGCACGAAGTCCCCCCGCAGCTTTGCCCGGGTCGTCTGGGGCGGCACGCTCTTGGCCTCGAAGACCTCCAGGTCGGTGGTCACGCGCTCCACCAGGCCCGCGCGATCCAGCAGGTGGTATAGGCCGCGACGTCGATCGATGTCGTGGTACGCGAGGTCCAGCTGCGCGATGCGGGGCGATGACAGATCAAGACCATGCCGGGTCATGTAGCGGTCGACCATCCGCTTCTTGATCGCCCAGTCGATCTCCCGGTCGATGAGCGCCGTGTCGTCCGCCTCGACGGCCTTGAGCGTGCGCTCCCAGAGCTCGAGGACCCGACGCACCGTCCCGGTGGGCTCATCGACGAGGCCACGACGCGTGGCGAAGGCCTGGGCCTTCTCGAAGTACTCGGACTGCATGTCGAGGGCGGACAGCTCGCGGCCGGTGGTGAGTCGCACGGTCCGCTTCCCCGTGATGTCGTGGCTCATCTCCCGGATGGCGCGGATCGGGTTCTCCAGGCTCATGTCGCGCATGACCACGCCCGCCTCGAGCATGCGCAGCACCAGGTCGGCCGAGCCGACCTTCAGCATGGTGGTGGTCTCGCTCATGTTGCTGTCTCCGACGATGACGTGCAGGCGGCGGTACCTCTCGGCATCGGCGTGCGGCTCGTCCCGCGTGTTGATGATCGGGCGTGAGCGCGTGGTGGCGCTGGAGAGCCCCTCCCACATGTGATCGGCACGCTGGCTGAGGCAGTAGACCGCACCGCGTGGCGTCTGGAGGACCTTGCCTGCGCCCGCGATGAGCTGCCGGGAGATCAGGAACGGGATGAACCGGTCGGCCAGACGACTGAACTCCCCCTCGCGCTCCACCAGGAAGTTCTCATGGCAGCCGTAGGAGTTGCCTGCGGAGTCGGTGTTGTTCTTGAACAGGTAGATCTCGCCCTTGATGCCATCGGTGTGCAGGCGCTCCTGGGCATCGTGCACGAGTCCCTCGAGGATGAGTTCCCCGGCGCGGTCATGCGTCACCAGCTGGTGCAGCGAGTCGCACTCGGCGGTGGCGTACTCCGGATGGCTGCCCACGTCGAGGTACAGGCGCGACCCGTTGGTGAGGAACACGTTGCTGCTGCGTCCCCACGCGACCACGCGTCGGAACAGGTAGCGAGCCACCTCATCGGGGCTGAGGCGACGCTGGCCGTTGAAGGTGCAGGTGACCCCGTATTCGGTCTCTATCCCGAAGATCCTGCGATCCATGGCCCTACGTTAGGGCGACCGGGGCCATCGCGTCGGTCAGGAGGACCCCGCGTCGCCGAGCAATGCCGCGAGGCGGCCGTTGTCGAGGCGGACGAAGGCACGGCGCGGTCGCGTGCGGTCCAGCACGGCGACCTCGAGCTGGTCGGGGCCGAGCTGGCGCGGTGACTCGTCGCCGAACTCCTCGAGGACAGTGACGGCGAGGCGGACCGCCTCGGCGAGCGTCATGCCCCCACGCCAGCGGTCGATGAGTGCGGCATTGATGCCGTCGGCCGACCCCCCCATCGCGACGCACCCCTGCTCATCGGAGACGGAGCCGTCGAACATCAGGCGGTAGAGCTGGTCTTCGGCGGCGGTCGCCCCCACCTCGCCCACGATGAGCTCGACCTCGAACGGCTTGGCCGTCTCGGTGAAGATGGTGCCGAGGGTCTGGGCATAGGCATTGGCGAGGCTGCGTCCGGTGACGTCGGAGCGGTCGTAGGAGTAGCCCCGCATGTCAGCGAGGCGGACCCCTGCAACGCGCAGGCTCTCGAACTCGTTGTACTTGCCCACGGCGGCGAAGCCGATGCGGTCATAGAGCTCACTGATCTTGTGGAGTGCTCGGGACGGGTTCTCCGCGACGAACGCGATGCCCTCGTCGTACTGCAGGACGACGACGCTGCGGCCGCGCGCGATCCCCTTGCGGGCGAAGTCCGCCTTGTCGCGCATGATCTGCTCGGGCGACACGTAGAACGGCACGCTCATGTCGCCTCCCCTCCGGTACCGCCGTCGGGCCGCCTGCGCCGCTCCGCGAGCATCGCCTCGACGATCGGCCCCACCTCGGCGTCGGGCAGGATGCGGGCGCCGGACGCATCCACGACGGCGACAACCGGGAAGATCCCTCGGGCGAGGTCCGGCCCGCCGGTGGCGCTGTCGTCGTCAGCCGCGTCGTAGAGGGCCTCGATGGCCGTGCGGACCGCGGCGTCGGAATCCGCATCCCGGCGGAACAGCTTCTTGAGTGAGCCCCGCGCGAAGCTGGATCCTGAGCCCACGGCGTGGAAGTCGCGCTCCTCGTAGCGGCCTCCGGTGACGTCGTACGAGAAGATCCGGCCGGTCCCCCGGGCGAGATCGAACCCAGCCAGCAGCGGCACGACGGCCAGGCCCTGCATGGCGAGGCCGAGCTGGCCGCGCAGCATGCTCGCGAGGCGGTTGGCCTTGCCGTCGAGCGAAAGCGGGACGCCCTCGATCTTCTCGTAGTGCTCGAGCTCCACCTGGAACAGCCGGACGAGCTCGACTGCCAGTCCCGCGGTGCCGGCAATGCCGATGACGCTGTGGTCGTCCGCCGCGAAGACTTTCTCGATGTCGTGCTGGGCGATGATGTTGCCCATCGTCGCGCGGCGGTCCCCTGCCATCACCACTCCGTCACGCGTGAGCAGTGCGACGATGGTCGTGCCGTGGGTCAATGGCGTGGAAGGAGTGGCGGAGGCATCCGGCAGCCGCTCTGGATGCAGCGCGCTGAGGAAGTCGACGAAGGAGGCAGACCCGGCGAGGCCGTAGGCATCGGGAAGCCGCGGCCCCGACGTCACTGGCCGCCCTTCTGGACGAAGGACTTCACGAAGTCCTCGGCGTTCTCCTCGAGGACCTCGTCGATCTCGTCGAGGATCGCATCGACGTCGGCGTCGAGGGTCTCGTTGGTCTGCTGTGCTGCGGGGGCGTCGTCGGCGGTCTCCTCGACCTCACGGGCACGACGGTGCTCGGCGCTCTCTCGCTGCGGCATGGCCCAAGGCTACCCTGCGTCGCGCATGAGGCCAGCGACGAGCGCCTCGGCATCCGCTGACCGCTCGAGGAGGGCGCCCACATGCTCGCGCGTGCCGCGTCGTGGCTCGGGCATCGGTACGCGCAACAGCGCATCCCGGCCAGGCAGGTCGAACACGACCGAGTCCCACGAGGCCGCGGCGATGGATCCGGGAAAACGACGCATGCACTCGCCGCGGAAGTACGCCCGCGTGTCCTCCGGTGGACACCCCATGGCCCTGGCGACCTCGTCGTCGGTGAACATCCTGCGCAGAACGCCCCGGCCCTCGAGCCGGGCGGCCAGGCCACGTTGGGGTCGCAGATCGGCGTACTGGAGGTCGATGAGCTGCAGGCGGGGTGAGTCCCAGGCGAGTCCGTCGCGCTCGCGGAAGCCTTCGAGGAGCCGCAGCTTGGCCACCCAGTCGACCCGGTCGGCACACCGGTCGGGATCCGCGGCAAGGTCGTCGAGGACTGCCCCCCACGCCTCGATCACCTCCCGGGTGAGCGGATCGGACGACTCCGCGAACACGTCCGCCCGCGCCAGGAGCTCCTGCTGCACCTCGAGCGCCGTGGCGCGCCGCCCGTTCGCGAACACGAGTCGATGCCCGAGCGTCGTGTCGTGCGAGACCGCGTGCATCTCGCGCACGGGATGCGCCGGCCACAGGTCGAGGTCGTCCAGCTGCCCCGCCTCCAGCATTGCGAGGATGAGCGCCGTGGTGCCCATCTTCAGAAAGGTGGCCGTGTCGCTGAGGTTCGCATCGCCGACGATGACGTGCAGGCGTCTGAACTGCTCGGGGTCGGCGTGCGGCTCGTCTCGGGTGTTGATGATCGGCCGCTTCAGCGTGGTCTCGAGGCCGACCTCGACCTCGAAGAAGTCCGCGCGCTGGCTGATCTGGTAGTCGAGGCGCCGTCCGTCCTGCCCGACGCCCAGTCGACCGGCCCCGGTGAACACCTGTCGCGTGATGAAGAACGGCACGAGGTGCCGCACGATGTCGGCGAAGGGCGTACGCCGCTCCATGAGGTAGTTCTCGTGGCAGCCGTAGGACGCACCCTTGTTGTCGGTGTTGTTCTTGTAGAGCACGATCGGATGGGTCCCCGGGAGCGCCTCGGCAAGGGCCATGGCACGGCGCATGATCTCCACGCCGGCGCGGTCCCACAGCACCGCGTCACGCGGATTGGTGACCTCGGGCGACGAGTACTCCGGGTGCGCATGGTCGACATACAGGCGCGCGCCGTTCGTGAGGATCACGTTCGCCATGGACGGGTCGTCCGTCAGCTGTCCCGGGTCGGCATCCGCCCTCGACATATCGAAGCCTCGGGCGTCGCGGAGCGGTGACTCCAGCTCGTAGTCCCACCGTCCCGTCCGATCCCCGCCGGGCGAGACATGCTGCCCATAGGCCGTGACGATCTGCGCGCTGGACACCGTGGGGTTGAGGGTCGGGTAGCCGGGGACCGCGATGCCGTACTCGGTCTCGATCCCCATGACCCGGTGGACGGACATCTACAGGTACTGCCCCGTGTTCGCCACGTTCTCGATGGACCGTCCCGGCTCCGAGCCCTTCTTGCCCTGGATGAGGGTGCGGATGAAGACGATGCGCTCGCCCTTCTTGCCGGAGATGCGTGCCCAGTCGTCGGGATTTGTGGTGTTGGGCAGGTCCTCGTTCTCACGGAACTCGTCGAGGCATGCGGCCAGCACATGCTGAACCCTGATGCCCTTCTCGCCCGTGTCGAGGAAGTCCTTGATCGCGGACTTCTTCGCTCGCGCAACGATGTTCTCGATCATGGCGCCGGAGTTGAAGTCCTTGAAGTACAGGGTCTCCTTGTCGCCGTTGGCGTACGTCACCTCGAGGAACATGTTCTCGTCGGACTCCGCGTACATGGTCTCGACGGCCCGCTCGATCATCGCGCGGCAGGCGAGCTGTGGATCGCCACCGTGCTCCGCCAGGTCGTCCGGGTGCAGCGGGAGGGAGGGCACGAGGTACTTGCTGAAGATGTCCTGTGCGGACTCCGCGTCGGGCCGCTCGATCTTGATCTTTACGTCCAGGCGACCCGGGCGCAGGATCGCCGGGTCGATCATGTCCTCGCGGTTGGACGCGCCGATCACGATGACGTTCTCCAGCCGCTCGACGCCGTCGATCTCGCTGAGCAGCTGCGGGACGATCGTGTTCTCGACGTCGCTCGACACCCCGGAGCCACGCGTGCGGAAGAGAGAGTCCATCTCGTCGAAGAACACGATGACCGGCAGACCCTCGGAGGCCTTCTCGCGCGCACGCTGGAACACCAGGCGGATGTGGCGCTCGGTCTCCCCCACGTACTTGTTGAGCAGCTCGGGCCCCTTGATGTTCAGGAAGTAGGAGCGCGCCGAGACCCCGGTCCGCTCGGCGACCTTGCGGGCCAGCGAGTTGGCCACCGCCTTGGCGATCAGCGTCTTCCCGCAGCCCGGCGGGCCGTAGAGAAGGATCCCCTTGGGCGGCTTGAGCGCATGCTCGGTGAAGAGGTCCGGGTGGAGGAACGGCAGTTCGACCGCATCGCAGATGGCCTCGATCTGGTCGCCGAGTCCCCCGATGTCCTCGTAGCTGATGTCGGGGACCTCCTCGAGGACGAGCTCCTCGACTTCCGACTTGGGGATTCGCTCGTAGACCACGCCGGTCCGCACGTCGCACAGCAGGGAGTCGCCCGCGCGCAGGCGGATCGACTTCAGCGGATCGGCCACGCGCACGACCCGCTCCTCGTCGGTGTGCCCGACGACGACGGCCCGCAGACCGTCCTCGAGCAGCTCCTTGAAGATCACCAGCTCGCCCACGTCCTCGAACGCCAGCGCCTCGATGACCGTCATGGACTCGTTCAGGACGAGCTCGCGACCCGGACGCAGGTCGGCGGCGTCGACGGCTGGGCTGACCGCCACCCTGAGCTTGCGGCCCGACGCTGTGATGGTCGCGCGGCCGTCGTCGTCCATGCTGAGCAGGGTCCCAAACGAGCTCGGTGGCTGGCCGAGTCGGTCGACCTCCTCCTTGAGCGTGACGATCTGGTCGCGCGCGTCGCGCAGGGTGCGGATCAGCCGGGCGTTGTGGTCCCTCTGGGCCGCGAGCTCTCCGCGGATCTCGGTGAGGGCCGTCTCGAGGTCGTGGACCCGTGCGGCCCACCCCGGCTCGGCAGTCATCCCGGCTCCTCTCGAGGTCCCGGCGGAGGGCCGGGCTGCCACTGTAACCCCGAGGTGGGCGAGCTACCCGTCCAAGCCGTCCGAGACGGCGTCCGTGGCGTCGGGTGTCCCGGCAGGGTCCTGCGCCATCCCCTGCGGGCCCCCGGGTCCGGAGTAGTCCTCGCCGTAGGCCCCGGGTGCGGGCCGCCGGCGCCGCGGCGGCAGCACCGTCCCGGGTGCGAGTCGCCGCGCGGTGACGAGGAACGCCGTATGTCCGTTCATCCGATGGTCAGGACGCACCGAGAGCCCCTCGAGGTGCCAGGTGCGCAGCAGCGACTCCTCCGCACGAGGCTCTGTCCAGTCCCCCGTCACGCGCATCGACTCGACGAGCCGTGACAGCTGCGTCGTCGTGGCCACGTATCCGACGAGCACGCCTCCGGGTGCCAGCGCGGCGGCCACGGAGTCGAGGCACTCCCATGGGGCGAGCATGTCGAGCACCACCGCGTCGAGATCGCGCTCCGCGAGGTCGTGCGCCATGTCGCCGAGGTGCAGGCTCCAGCACGACGGCCGGAAGCCGAACCAGCGCTCGACGTTGGCCTCGGCCACAGCGGCGAACTCCGTCCGGCGCTCGTAGCTGTGTACCTCGCCGTCGTCGCCCACGGCCTTGAGCAGGGAGCAGGTGAGTGCGCCCGAGCCGACTCCCGCCTCGGCGACCCGGGCCCCCGGGCCGAGGCCGGTGAGGCCCACGATCCGCGCAGCGTCCTTGGGGTAGATGACCTGCGCACCACGGGGCATCGACAGGACGAAGTCGTCGAGGATGGGACGCAGCGCGAGGAATGCTGTTCCGTTGCTGGAGGTCACCACGACCCCCTCGGGCCGGCCGAGGATGTCGTCATGCGGCAGCGAGCCGCGGTGGGTGTGGTACGAGGCTCCTGCCTGAAGCGTGATCGTGTGCATCCGACCACGCGGATCGGTGAGCTGGACGAGGTCTCCCTCGTTAAAAGGTCCGCGTCGTCGCGAACGCGCCATCGACGACTGCACGGGCGGAACGGTACTAGGCTCGCGCGCGATGCCTGACGTCGTGACCGCCGAAGCCCTCCCGACCGCTGATGCCTTCCCGACCTCACTGTCCCCCTCTCGTGCATCCGACTTCACGACCTGTCCGCTGCTGTTCCGGTTCCGCTCGATCGACCGGCTCCCGGAGGAGCCGTCGCCTGCAGCCGTTCGCGGGACCGTGGTCCACCGCGCACTGGAGTGGCTCTTCGATCTGCCGGCGACGCAGCGTGACCACGAGGCCGCGCGCACGCTCGTCCAGCGGGCGCTGACCGAGCTCGAGGAGGTGTCGCCCGCCGAGGCCGATGTGCTGCGACCCTCCGCGGGTGCACCCGCGGAGCTCGAGGTCGACCACCTGATCACCGGCTACTTCCGGCTGGAGGACCCCCGTCGCCTTGAGCCGCACGCACGCGAGGTCGCGGTGTCGGCGCTGCTCGAGCCGGCCTTCGAGGTGCGGGGATTCATCGATCGTGTCGACGTCAGTCCCGACGGCCTCGTGCGCATCGTCGACTACAAGACGGGCAGGGCGCCGTCGGAGGCGCACTCGGGCAGCGCCATGTTCCAGATGCGCTTCTACGCGCTCGCGTGGTGGCGCATGACGGGCGAGGTCCCGCGGATGCTGCAGCTGATGTACCTCGCCGATGCGCGCAGCCTTCGGTACGAGCCCGACCTCGAGGGGCTCCAGGCGACGGAGCGCCGGATCCTCGCGGTGCGTGACGCGATCGCACGCGCGGCGGACGCCGGACGCTTCGATCCCTCGCCCTCGCGGCTGTGCGACTGGTGCAGCCACCGGCGGCTGTGCCCGGCGCAGGGTGGTGAGCTCCCGCCCCTGCCGCCCCGCGCGGAGTGGCCCACCGCCATCACGCCTCGGCGCGGGCGGGTCTCACCCGCCTGAGGCCCGGGCCAGGGCCCACAGGTCGTAGACGCCGCGCCCGGAGAGGCTCCCGACGACCGCCGTGCCCAGGTGCTCCACCGGAGCCAGGTGCGGGATCGCGACGACGCGGCATCCGGCGTCCCGCGCGGACACGACCCCGGTGGGCGAGTCCTCCAGGGCGAGGCACTGTGCGGCATCGACCCCGAGCAGGCGTGCCGCCTCGAGGTACGGCTGCGGGTGCGGCTTGCTGTGCGTGACGTCGTCGCCTGCGACGACCACGTCGAACGGGGACCTGCCGAACTGCGCATCGATGGCACCCTGGACGGCGCGGATGAGCCGGGTCCACGACGCCGACACGAGTGCTGTGGGCACGCGGTGCTCGTGGCAGTCCACGATGACCTCCCGGGCACCCGGGCGCCACTGCGGCGGACGCGCCCACAGCCGGGACTCCATGGCATCGAGGAGCATCTCCCCGATGAGCACCGGATCGGTGTCCGAGCCCGACCGTGCCCTCATGTGCTCCGTCACCCGCTCCAGCGGCCCGCCGAGGCACAGCTCCTGATCCTCGTCCGTCCAGCTGGACCCGAGCGCGCCCATGACCTCGATCTCGGCCTCGAGCCAGAGGCCCTCCGTGTCGACCAGGGTGCCGTCCATGTCGAACAGGACGGCGTGGGGCAGCGACGACGTCATGTCGCGTTGAAGTACCGCGCCTCGCGGTGGTGGGCGATGATCGCGCTCGTCGACTGCTCCGGGTGCAGCTGGAACTCCTCGGAGAGCTCCACCCCGATGCGCGCGGGATCGAGGAGATCCATGATCACGACCTGCTGCTCGAGGTCCGGGCATGCCGGGTAGCCGAACGAGTAGCGCGAGCCCTGGTAGCCCTGCTTGGCGATGAGGTGGTCCATGTCGTCGCTGTCGAATGCCGAGATCCCGAGGTCGTCGCGCACCCGTGCATGCCAGAACTCCGCGAGGGCCTCGGTCAGCTGCACGCTCAGCCCGTGGAGCTCGAGGTAGTCCCGATAGGCGTCGGCCTCGAACAGCCGAGCCGTCGCGTCGGAGGCCGACTGCCCCATTGTGACGATCGTGAAGGCCACGACGTCAACCTCACCGGACTCCTTGGGCCGGAAGAAGTCCGACAGGCACAGGTGGCGGTCCCGGCCCTGCCGGGGGAAGGCCAGTCGGGCGCGCTCGCGCCCGGCGTCGGGGCCGTCGTGCCACAGGATGACGAGGTCGTCACCGTCCGACTGGCAGGGGAAGTACCCGTAGACCACTCCGGGGGTGATCATCCCCTCGGTCTGGATGCGGTCCAGCCACTGCCGGAGCCGGGGGCGCCCCTCACTCTCGACGAGCTCCTCGTAGGACGCGCCGTCCTCGCCACGACCCGGCTTGAGCCCCCACTGGCCGAGGAACAGTGCGCGCTCATCGACGTAGGGCACGTAGTCGGCGAGAGCAATCCCCTTGACCACGCGACTGCCCCAGAACGGCGGCGACGGCACCGGCACATCGGTTGCGACGTCAGAGCGGGTGGGCACGACGACGTCGGGCGCCTCGACCCGACCGGCCTTCGCCCGCACGCGGCGGCTGCGCAGCTCCGGCAGAACCGCACCGGGCTCACCGCGCTTGACCGCCATGACGGCGTCCATCAGCCGCAGACCCTCGAAGGCGTCGCGTGCGTAGCGGACATCCCCGCGGTAGATCGCGGCAAGGTCCTCCTCGACGTATGCGCGGGTCAGCGCCGCCCCGCCGAGGAGCACGGGGAATCGCTCGGCGACACCTCGGGAGTTCATCTCCTCGAGGTTCTCCTTCATGATAACCGTGCTCTTCACGAGCAGGCCGCTCATGCCGATGACGTCGGCATCGTGGGTCTCCGCCGCCTCGATGATCGCCCCGATCGGCTGCTTGATGCCGATGTTGACCACTGTGTAGCCGTTGTTCGACAGGATGATGTCGACGAGGTTCTTGCCGATGTCGTGGACGTCGCCCTTGACGGTCGCGAGCACCATGGTGCCCTTGCCTGCCTCATCGGTGCGCTCCATGTGCGGCTCGAGGTAGGCCACCGCCGTTTTCATCACCTCCGCGCTCTGCAGCACGAACGGCAGTTGCATCTCACCGGTTGCGAACAGGTCGCCCACGACCTTCATGCCGGCGAGCAGGTTCTCGTTGACGATCTCCAGGGCGCTCCGCTCCGCGAGAGCGGCGTCCAGATCCGCCTCGAGTCCCGATCGCTCGCCGTCGATGATGCGGCGTTCGAGCCGCTCGAACAGGGGCAGGGCGGCGAGCTCCTCGGCCTTGCTCGCGGACAGGGACCGTGCCTCGACTCCCTCGAACATCTGCAGGAAGCGCTGCAGCGGGTCGTAGGACACCGTGCCGTCGTTGGCGTACTCGCGTCGGTCGTAGACGAGGTCGAGCGCGACGGCCCGCTGCTCGGCATCGATCTTGGCCATCGGGAGGATCTTTGACGCATGAACGATCGCCGAGTCCAGGCCCGCCTCGATCGCCTCGTGGAGGAAGACCGAGTTGAGCACCTGCCGGGCGGCGGGATTCAGGCCGAAGGAGACGTTCGAAAGGCCCAGGGTCGTCTGCACCGCCGGATGGAGGACCTTTAGCTGCCGGATGGCATCCAGCGTCTCGATGGCATCCCGCCGCGTCTCCTCCTGTCCCGTGGCGATGGGGAAGGTCAGCGTGTCCACGAGGATGTCGGCGACATCCATGCCCCAGTTGTCGGTCAGGTCGCGGATGAGCCGGTCGGCGACACGCACCTTCCACTCGGCCGTGCGCGCCTGACCCTCCTCGTCGATCGTGAGTGCCACGACGGCCGCGCCGTGCTCTGCCACCAGGGGCATGATCCGCCGGATGCGCGAACCGGGACCGTCGCCGTCCTCGTAGTTCACCGAGTTGACGATGGCGCGTCCACCGAGCATCTCCAGCCCCGCCTCCAGGACCGCGGGCTCGGTGCTGTCGAGGACGATCGGCAGCGTGGACGCCGTGGCCAGGCGGCTGGCGAGCTCGCGCATGTCGGCCACCCCGTCGCGGCCGACGTAGTCCACGCACAGGTCGAGCAGATGGGCTCCGTCGCGGATCTGCTCGCGCGCGATCTCGATGCAGTCCTCCCATCGCTCCTCGAGCATCGCGTCGCGGAAGGCCTTGGAGCCGTTCGCGTTGGTGCGCTCGCCGATCGACAGGTACGTGGTGTCCTGGCGGAAGGGCACCGACTGGTACAGCGATGACGAGGCCGCCTCGTGCACCATCATCCGGTCGGCCATCGGCCGACCCCACACCCGCTCGACCACGGCGCGAAGATGCTCAGGGGTTGTGCCGCAGCATCCGCCGACGAGGCCGATGCCGAACTCCCGTGTGAAGGTCTCATGGGCGTCGGCGAGCTCGTCTGGCGAGAGCGGGTAGTAGGCACCGTCCGCGGTGAGCTGAGGGAGTCCGGCATTGGGCATGCACGAGAGCCCCACCCGAGCGGTGCGCGAGAGGGTCCGCAGATGCTCGCTCATCTCGGCCGGCCCGGTCGCGCAGTTCAGGCCGATCATCTCGATGCCCAGCGGCTCGAGCGCGGTCAGTGCGGCGCCGATCTCGCTGCCCAGCAGCATCGTCCCCGTGGTCTCGACGGTCACCTGCGCGAGGATCGGCAGATCCGCGCCGGCCTCGGTGAGCGCCCGACGGGCACCGACGACAGCGGCCTTGGCCTGCAGCAGGTCCTGCGAGGTCTCGATCAGGATCGCATCGACGCCGCCGGCCACCAGGCCCGCGACCTGCTGCTGGTAGGCGTCGCGCAGCACCGCGTAGGGCGCGTGGCCCAGGCTCGGCAGTTTCGTGCCGGGCCCCACCGAGCCCAGGACCCAGCGTGGGCGGTCCGGGGTCGACCAGCGGTCAGCGCTCCGACGGGCCACAGCCGCACCGGCCTCGGCGAGCTCGCCGATCCGCTCGGGGATGCCGTACTCCCCGAGGTTGGCGAGGTTGGCACCGAACGTGTTCGTCTCGACGCAGTCGACACCCACCTCGAAGTAGGCATCGTGGATTCTCTCGATCAGCTCGGGGCGGGTGACATTGAGGATCTCGTTGCAGCCCTCATGGCCCTCGAAGTCCTCCAGCGTGGGCTCGGCCGCCTGGAGCATCGTGCCCATGGCCCCGTCGGCGACGACGATCCGTGAGGCGAGCGCCTCGCGCAGCAAGCCCGGGCCGTGCAGTGGGCGGCCCGCAGGGGACGGAGATGACCCGGAGGGCAGGGGCGGCATGGTGCCTCAGCCTACCGAGCAACACGCATCGCGCCGAACGGCGCTCTGCACCCCGAATGCACCCCCGGATGGACCCCCGCGGACGCCGGAGGATGCGCGGTCCTAGGGCATAGGGTGGGCACGCGTGCGTTCGGGAGCGTGCGATCTGGAGGTGGAGTGATCGAGCTCGAGGACTTCCCTGAGTTGGTCGACCCGGTGATGGTCGCAGCCTTCGAGGGCTGGAACGACGCGGGCGAAGCGGCCTCCGGAGCGATCGCGCACCTTCGCGACATGTGGGATGCCCAGCCGCTCGCCGACCTGGACTCCGAGGAGTACTACGACTACCAGGTCAACCGGCCTATCATCGCCGTCGACGAGTCCGGGATCCGCAGCCTGACGTGGCCCGCCACGCGCATCTATGTCGCCCGCGTGCCGCTCTTCCCCCGCGACATCGTCCTCGTCCAGGGCATTGAGCCGAACATGAAGTGGCAGCAGTTCGTCCGCGAGATCCTCGGACTCGCCGCCGAGCTCGACGTGTCGATGATCATCACCCTCGGTGCACTGCTGTCCGACACGCCCCATTCGCGCCCCGTACCGGTGACCAGCACGTCCTCCGATCCGACCCTGCAGTCGCTACACCAGCTCGAGGCCTCGACGTACGAGGGCCCCACCGGCATCGTCGGCGTGCTGCAGGAGGCCTGCGGCAGGTTCGGCATGTCGGCACTCTCGCTGTGGGCCGCCGTCCCGCACTACGTCGCGCAGCCACCGTGCCCCAAGGCGACCCTCGCCCTCGTGCGGCGCGTCGAGGACATCCTCGACGTCCCCGTCCCGCTGGGCGACCTCGTCGAGGAGGCGCGGGCGTGGGAGGTGGGTGTGGACGAGCTCGCCGGCGAGGACGAGGAGATCGCGGAGTACGTCCGTCAGCTCGAGGAGGTGCGGGACGCCGTCGACCTGCCCGAGGCGAGCGGGGAGGCCATCGCCCGTGAGTTCGAGCGCTACCTGCGCCGTCGGGGCAGCGAGAGCTGATGACCGGCTAGCGGAGTCGGCGGTACAGCGCGATCGAGGCGTCGGTCGAGGGGTCGAATCCCCCGGCGGCCGGTCCGGTCAGTGCGGCGAGAATGCCGAGGGCCACCTTCTTGCCGAGCTCGACGCCCCATTGGTCGAACGAGTCGATGCCCCACACAGCGCCCTGGACCATCACGCTGTGCTCGTACAGGGCCACCAGCGCACCCAGCGTGTACGGATCAAGCCGATCGACCATGATCACCGACACGGGACGATTGCCCGGCATGACCTTGTGCGGTACGAGCTCGAGGGGCGTGCCATCCGCGGCTACCTCCTCGGCGGTCCGCCCCCGCGCGAGCACGGCGGCCTGCGCGAGTGCGTTGGCCACGAGCATGTCCTGCTGGTCTGTGAGCGGATCCTCACTGCGCGCGATGACGACGATGTCGCATGCGACGGTCGTCGTGCCCTGATGCAACAGCTGGTAGAACGAGTGCTGCCCGTTCGTGCCCGGCTCCCCCCAGAAGATGGCGCCCGTCGGGTAGCCGACCGCCGACCCGTCACGTCGGACAGACTTGCCGTTGCTCTCCATGGTGAGCTGCTGCAGGTACGCCGGAAAGCGCGAGAGGTACTGCGAGTAGGGCAGCACCGCGGTGGTACCGACACCGAGGAAGTCGCGGTTCCACACGGCGACCAACCCCATGAGCAGCGGGAGGTTGGACGCAGGATCTGCTGTCGCGAAATGCACGTCCATCGCGTGGAAGCCCGCCAGCAGCTGGTCGTATCCCTCGCGCCCGATGGCGATCATGGTGCTCAGGCCGATCGACGACTCCATCGAGTACCGGCCCCCCACCCAGTCCCAGAAGCCGAACATCAGGGTTGGGTCGATGCCGAACTCGATGACCTTCTCGGTGTTCGTCGACACTGCGGCGAAGTGACGTGCGACGGCCGCCTCCCCCAGCGCGCTCACGATCCACTCGCGCGCCGCGTGCGCGTTGGTCATCGTCTCCAGGGTCGTGAAGGTCTTGGAGGCGACGATGACGAGCGTCGACGCGGGATTGCACGCGGCTAGCGCGAGGCTGATGTCGGTCGGGTCGACATTGGACACGAAGTGGAAGTCGATGTCGGGCGTGGCGAAGGCCGCCAGGGCGATCCGCGCCATCGCCGGCCCGAGGTCGGATCCGCCGATGCCGATGTTGATCACGTGAGCGATGCGCTCGCCCGTCGCACCTTGCCATCGGCCGCTGCGGACATCTCCGGCGAAGGCACCCATGCGGTCGAGGACGTCATGGACCTCCCGGACAGCGTCGACACCGTCGACGATGAGCGACACGCTCGCCGGGAGCCGCAGTGCCGTGTGCAGCACGGCCCGGCCCTCGGTGGTGTTGATGTTCTGCCCTGCCAGCATGGCATCGCGGAGTGCGAGGACACCGGTCTGGTCCGCGAGCGCGAGGAGCTGGTCGAGGATCGCGGGCGTGATGCGCTGGCGCGACAGGTCGAGGTGCACCCGGGCGGCCGTGTGCGTCTGGGCCGATGCCCTCGCAGGGTCGGCATCGATGAGGTCGCGGATCGTCGTGCCCTCGAGCTCCGCCGCCAGGGCCATCAGGTTCTCCCACGCCGGCACAGTGGTGGGGTCGATGACGGGTGGATGAATGCTCTCGGTCATGGGGGCAGCCTTCCATGCAGTCGCACGCCGGAGCGACTAGCGTGACGAAGACTCGGCGATGCGTGGGCAGCCGACACCTGGAACCGGGAGGAACCGTGCCACCGTCCGAATCGAGCGTCACCCTGGGGATGGTCGGCCTGGGGCGCATGGGCGCGAACCTGGTCCGGCGGGCGATGTCGGGTGGCCACACCCTCCACGCCTTCGACCCCCGCCCGGATGCGGTGGCTGAGCTGGTCGCGGAAGGCGCGGTCGGCGCGTCGTCGATTGCGAACCTGGTCGCCGCGCTGCCCGCGCCACGCACGGTCTGGGTCATGGTCCCGGCCGGCGAGGTCACCGAGTCGGTGGTGTCGCAGCTGATCGCCGAGCTCGACGCGGGCGACTGCATCATCGACGGCGGCAATTCGTACTACCGGGACGACATACGCCGGGGTGCCGCGGCTGCCGAGCAGGGGATCGAGTACCTCGACGTGGGCACGTCCGGCGGTGTCTGGGGGCTCGAGCGCGGCTACTGCCTGATGATCGGCGGCCCGGACGACGCGGTCGCGCGCCTCGCACCACTGTGGGACACCATCGCCCCCGGTACGGGCGCAGCCGCCCGCACGCCCGGACGCTCGGGAGCGCCCGCACCGGAGGAGCACGGCTGGCTGCACTGCGGGCCCGGAGGGGCGGGCCACTTCGTCAAGATGGT
The DNA here is from genome assembly GCA_017856385.1 of Actinomycetota bacterium. Taxonomy (GTDB): domain Bacteria; phylum Actinomycetota; class Actinomycetes; order S36-B12; family S36-B12; genus UBA10649. Next base: position 55,513 of record JAFMFD010000004.1, on the reverse strand, counting down.
GCACAACGGGATCGAGTATGGGCTCATGGCCGCGTACGCCGAGGGCCTGAACATCCTCAAGCACGCCGATGCAGGCCGGCTGAGTCGCGATGCGGACGCCGAGACGGCTCCCCTATCGGACCCCCAGTACTACCAGTACGACCTCGACATCCCGGCGATCGCGGAGCTGTGGCGCCGGGGATCCGTGGTGGGCTCATGGCTTCTGGACCTCACGGCGAGCGCCCTGCACTCGTCCCCCGACCTGGCCGAGTTCAGCGGCCGCGTGTCCGACTCCGGGGAGGGGCGGTGGACCGCCATCGCGGCCATCGAGGAGGGCGTCCCGGCGCCGGTCCTGACCGCGGCCCTGTACGAGCGCTTAGAGTCCCAGGGATCAGGGGTCTTCGCGGGCAGGGTCCTCAGTGCGATGCGCAAGGAGTTCGGCGGACATGCGGAGAAGGGCTCCTAGAGCCGGACTCCGAGGAGCGCGTCGACAGCGTCGGCGATGAGCCCTGGTCCCTCGGGGCTCGTGCCCGCACCCCGGCACCATTCGTCCACGGCATCGAGGGCTGCGGGCGCCTGGAGATCGTCGGCCAGGGCCCGCCGCATCCACTGGATGGTCTGCGTGGCATCGGGCCCGGCGTCCGATGCGACTGCGGAGCGCCAGAGGTCGAGCCGCTGCTGCGCGGTGACGAGGTCCTCGTCGACCCACTCCCAGTCGTTCCGGTAGTGATGCGCGAGCAGGGCGAGTCGAATAGCGGCAGGGTCGGCGCCGGCATGGCGCAGGGCCGACACGAAGACAAGGTTGCCCCGTGACTTCGACATCTTGTGCCCCTGCCAGGCGACCATTGCGGAGTGGACGTAGTGCTGCGCGAAGGGGACTGACTCCGTCAGCGCCTGCGCCTCCGCCGCGCACATCTCGTGGTGCGGGAACACCAGGTCACGCCCGCCGCCCTGGATGTCGAAGCCCATCCCGAGATGGTCGAGCGCGATCGCCGTGCACTCGATGTGCCATCCCGGCCGACCGTGGCCGAGCGACGTCGTCCAGGCAGGCTCGTCGGGTCGCTCGGACTGCCAGACGAGGCAGTCGAGCGGGTCGGCCTTGCCGGGGCGCTGCGGGTCGCCGCCCCGCTCGGCGAAGATCCGGAGCATCTCGTCGCGGTCCAGGCCGCTCACCGAGCCGAAGCCCGGGTCCGCGGACACAGAGAAGTAGAGGTCGTCGTCGACGGCGTAGACCGCACCTCGCTCCTGCAGGTCCTCGACGTACTGCGCCACTGACGGGATGGCCTCGACCGCGCCGATGTAGTCACGCGGGGGCAGGACGTTGAGGGCGGCCATGTCCTCGCGGAACAGCGCGGTCTCGCGATCGGCGATCGCCCGCCAGTCCTGGCCCGTCGCGACGGCACGCTCGAGGAGCGGGTCGTCTATGTCGGTGACGTTCTGGACGTAGTGGACCTCGTGGCCGGCGTCGCGCCAGGCGCGATAAATCAGGTCGAACGTGACGTACGTGAACGCATGGCCCAGGTGCGTGGCGTCGTAGGGCGTGATGCCGCACACGTACATGCGCGCAACCGGGCCAGGGGACGTCGGACGGACTTCGCCGGTCGCGGTGTCATGGAGTGCGAGGGTGAGCCCCCTGCCGGGCAGGAGGGGAACCTGCGGCACCGACCACGCCTCCACAGGGCGAGCCTAGTGACGGATGAGCAGGTCAGAACACCGGCCACGGGATGGCGGGCCAGCGGGTTGAGGGCTCCGGGTGGGTGCCTCGGCGGAGGAGTCGGCCCACCCGTGCGCGCAGGGCCTCCCGCTCGTGCCCGTCAAGCCAGCGGTCGATGGCGTCGACGCCCTCGTCGAGGTCGTCCCGCAGGCGCTGCAGGTCTGTGAGGATCTCCTCGCCGATCGGCTCGCCGCTCCAGCCCCACAGGACAGTCCGCAGCTTGGGCTCATCGGAGAAGCACACGCCATGGTCGATCCCCCAGACCGCCCCCTCGGAATCCACGAGCACGTGGCCGCCCTTGCGGTCGGCATTGTTGGCGACGGCGTCGAACACGGCGAGCCTCTCCAGTTGCGGTGAACGGCTGTGGACCAGGACCACCGGAGCACCGCGGCCGTCCTCGGCCTCCAGCACGGCGGCCCATCCTTCGGGAACGGCGTCGGGTGCGACCACCGCGACGGGCCGAAGGTGAGGGACCTCGTCGATCCACCACTGGCACATCGCCGGGCCGAGCTCAGGATCGTCGCGCCATACGGTCGGTGGGACCAGCCCCCATCCGAGCAGCTCGGAGAGCGCATGGGCTGCAAGCTCCCGACCGGTGAGCGTGCCGTCGGGGAAGTCCCACAGGGGGCGCTCACCGGCGACCGGCTTGACCACGCAGCGGGGACCGTCGTCGCCGAGACGGGCCCGCAGCGTGGCGTTGGACGCGCTCAGCAGCCGTCCTTCGATCGTCAGCTCGGCCTCGGTGAGCAGCGCGAAGGCGTCCACGGGCATCACGATCGCCGGCGGTACCCGTTGGAGCGCGGGCAGATGTGGCCCTCGGGATCGAGCGGCTGGCTGCAGAACGGGCAGGGCGGGCGGCCTGCGGAGACGACGCTGCGTGCACGGTCCGCGAACGCCCGGGCCATGGCCGCCGACAGCCAGACCCGCAGGGTGTCCGGTCCCGGGGCGTCGTCGTCGCCGATGTCGGGGATCGACGCCGGCTCGTCCGCGACGGCATGGGCCTCGATGACGACGCGGCGGCTGGCCTCGTCCCAGCCGAGGGCCATGGCCCCCACGCGGAACTCCTCGACGATCGGGGCATCGAGCGGCGCGGTGTCCGTGATGGTGACCGCGGCATCTGCCGGGATGACGTCCTCGTGGCCACGCGCCCGTGCCTCGTCGAGCAGCTGGTCGACCCGGTCGGCGAGAGCGGCCGCCTGGGCCTTCTCGAGGATGACGCTGGTGAGCATGCCCGTCTGCCGCGCCTGGAGGAAGAAGGTCCGCTCACCCGGCATGCCGACCGTGCCGAGCACGAAGCGCTCGGTCGCGTCGAAGTCGAAGACGTGCCGCGTCATGACCCGCCACCCCCACCGACGACAGCTTCGCCGCGCCGGCGACCACGCCGCGGCCGTCGAGTCGCCAGGCGCGCTGCCCCTGGACCGGTGTCGTTCATGCGGTCGACGAAGGGCCGCAGGACGGTGTACTCCACGACGCTCGTGGACGCCGGGTCCACGCGGATCCGCTGGAACTGGTCCAGGTGCATTCCGAGGGCATCCGCGAGGATGGACTTGATCACGTCGCCATGGCTCACCACGAGGTAGACCGCGGAGTCCCCAAGCACGGTGTTCCAGTCACGGATCGCGTCCACTGCACGTCCCTGCATCTGCAGCAGGGTCTCGCCGCCGGGGAACCCAGCAGCGCTGGCGTGGCCCTGCACGACCTTCCAGGCGGGCTCACGAGCGAGCTCCTTCAGCGATCGCCCCGACCAGTCCCCGTAATCGCACTCGGAGAGCCGTTCGTCGACGTGCACGGGCACGTCTGGGCGGTCGCCGAGGAGCAGGTCCAGCGTCTCCCGGCACCTCTCCAGCGGTGAGGTGACCGCCGCGACGAGCGGCACCTCGGCGAGGTGCCCGCCGAGGGCCGCGGCCTGCTCCCGACCGGTGTCGTCGAGGTGAACGCCCGGCTGGCGACCCGCGAGGATGCCGCCGGCGTTGGCGGTCGTCCGCCCATGGCGGACGAGGAGCACCGTCGACATGCCCTCCAGCGTAGATCGTTACCGTTGAGGCGGCAGAATGCGCATGTGATCCGCGGCATGGGCCTGTACGCCCCCGACCACGTCACGCCCCTGGAGGACGTGCACACGTGGGAGAACCCCGGGGACCTCGACCCCGAGCCCCGCCTGCGCGAGCTGCGCGACGCGTGTCGAACGAAGCACGAGGGGTTTGTGTGGGTGGGCCTGTTCGAGCCCACCGCCGCGGAGACGGCCATGGTGCGCGACGTCTTCGGCATCCCCCACCTGCAGATGGAGGACATCACCAACGTCGACCAGCGGCCGAAGTTCGAGATCGACGACCACGGCCACGGCCTGGCCCTGCTGAAGGTGCTCGACTACGTCGAGGATACGTCCGACGTCACGACCGGTCAGGTGTCGGTGTACCTCGGCGACGGGTTCGCACTCACGGTCCGCTACGGCCGGGCGGTGGATCTCGCCCCCATCCGGGCGCGGCTCGACGAGAGCGCCGACCTACGGGGGTCCGGCCCGATCGGCGTGCTCTACGCCGTGCTGGACCGCACCGTCGACGGGTACCTCGCCGTGGCCAACGAGGTCTCGATGGACGTCGAGACCCTCGAGGCGAGCATCTTCGCCGCGAATCCCTCGGTCGACTCGACGAATGCCATCTACCGCCTCAAGCGCGAGAACGTCGAGATCCGCAGGGCGGTCCAGCCGCTGGTGCCATGGGCGCTGGACGCCATCTCGGAGCGCGCGGACTGGGTGCCCGAGACGATGCGCCCCTACTTCCGCGACGTCGGCGACCATCTGTTGCGCGCACATGATTCGACCGAGGCGTCGGACACGCTCCTCATGACGATGCTGATGGCGTCGACAAGCCTGCAGGACCTGCAGCAGAACCGCGACATGCGCAAGATCTCCGCATGGGTGGCGATCGCCGCGGTGCCCACGATGATCGCGGGCATCTACGGCATGAACTTCGACTCCATGCCCGAGCTGCACTGGGCGTTCGGCTACCCGATGATCCTGCTGATCATGGGCGGGACCTGCACCCTGATGTACCGGGCGTTCCGCCGGTCCGGCTGGCTCTGACCCCCCGCGACCTGCCATGCCGACCGCTCAGGTCGCGCTGAGCACGCCTGTCGCCAGGAGGACGATGAGCAGGGATCCCAGTGCCAGCCGGTACACCACGAACGGCAGGTAGCTGCGGGTGGTCAGCCAGCGCATCAGCCATGCGATCACGGCGAATCCGACGCCGAACGCGATCACGGTCGCCAGGATCGTCGGCCCCCATGCGGCGGTCGCGTCGTCACCGATCTTCGTCGCCTCGTAGAGGCCGGAGGCGAGGACCGCAGGGATGGCCAATAGGAAGGCGTAGCGGGCGGCGGCGGCGCGGGTGTAGCCGAGGGCCAGCCCTGCGGTGATCGTCGCGCCGGAGCGGGACACGCCCGGGATGAGGGCAAGAGCCTGCGCGAGGCCGAAGAGGATGCCGTCGCGCCACGTGAGGTCGCGCTCGGTCTTGAGCCGTGTGCCGAGTCGATCCGCAGCGCCAAGGAGCAGCGCGAACACGATGAGCATGGCCGCGGTCAGCCAGAGGTTGCGCGCCACCGTCTCGATCTGCTTCGAGAACGCCAGGCCGAGCACGGCGATGGGCAGGGTGCCGATGATGACGAGCCAGCCCATGCGCGCATCGGGATCGCTGCGGGCATCGGCGCTGACAAGTGACCGCGCCCAGGCACGCAGGATCGCCGCGATCTCCCTCCGGAAGTACACGATCACCGCGCACTCGGTGCCGATCTGGCTGACAGCCGTGAACGCGGCTCCTGGATCACCCCAGCCGAGCAGCTGGGACACGATCAGCAGGTGCGCGCTGGAGGAGATCGGCAGGAACTCGGTGAGTCCCTGAATCACCCCGAGGACGACCGCCTCAAGCCAGGTCACCGTCAGGCCAGCCCCGCCTGCTCGACGAGGTCCACCATCACCTGCAGGGTGCGGCGCCGCTCGGCGGCGTCACCGGCGTACGGCGCCAGGGTGAGCGTGGTCACGCCGGCATCGGCATACGCCTGGAGGCGCTCCCGGATCCGGTCCGGCGGTCCGAGCAGGGACGTGCGGTCCATGAACTCGAACGGCACCGCGGCCATCGCCGCGTCGTACTCCCTGGCGAGGTAGTGGTCCTGGATGCGACCGGCAGCCTCCTCGTACCCCATGCGGCACGCGAGCTGGTGGTAGAAGTTGCGCTCGCGGCTGCCCATGCCCCCGATGTAGAGCGCCGAGTAGAAGCGCACAGCGTCGGCGGCGGCGACGGGGTCGGCGCCCAGCACCACGGGCACGGTCGGGACGACGTCGAAGCCGTCCATCGTGCGGCCCGTGGCCTCACGCGCGCTGACCATCGGCGCCATGATCTCCCCCGCCGCCTCCGGCGAGAAGAAGATCGCCAGCCATCCGTCGGCGATCTGCCCGGTGAGCTCGAGGTTCTTCGGCCCGATGGCGGCGAGGTAGATGGGAATCGACTCGCGCACCGGGTGCACGGTCAGGGTGAGCGCCTTGCCCGGCCCGTCCGGCAGGGGCAGGGTGAAGAACTCCCCCTGGTACTGCACCCGCTGACGCGACAGGGCCATGCGCACGATGTCGACGTACTCCCGGGTGCGGACGAGCGGCCGGTCGAACCGCACGCCGTGCCACCCCTCGGACACCTGGGGTCCGGAGACGCCCAGGCCGAGGCGGAACCGGCCCCCGGACAGGGTGTCGAGGGTCGCCGCCGTCATCGCGGTGTTGGCCGGCGTCCGACCCGGGATCTGGAACACGGCGGACCCCACGTCAATCGAGGATGTCTGGGCCGCGATCCAGGTCAGGACAGTGGCCGCATCCGAGCCGTAGGCCTCGGCCGCCCAGGCGACCGAGTAGCCGAGTCGGTCTGCCTCCTGCGCGAGGACCAGGTTGTCGGCGTCGTTGCCGGCTCCCCAGTACCCGAGGTTGACGCCCAGCTTCATGGGGCTCCCTTCGTCATGGCGAGCCTAGGGCCATGCTCTGCGGACCCGCAGTAGCGTGCTGTCATGGAGACACGGCCGCTGGGCAGGTCCGGCGTATGGGTGGGCCGTCTCGCCCTCGGCACCGCGACGTGGACGCGGGGCACGGACGAGTACGACGCTCGGGACCAGCTGGCCGCCTTCCTCGATGCCGGTGGGACGCTCATCGACACGGCTGACGTCTACGCCGATGGAGGTGCCGAGGCGCTGCTCGGCGAGTTGATCGAGGAGTTCGAGGTCCGCGACGACATCGTGCTGTCGACGAAGGCCGGAGCAGTGGCCGGACCGGGCAGGCGGGTGGACACCTCACGGCGCCACCTGCTGCGCAGCCTCGAGGCCTCCCTCGCCCGCCTGCGCACGGACACGATCGACCTGTGGAGCCTGCACTCGTGGGACCCGTGGACGCCCATGGAGGAGACCCTCGCCGCGATCGACTCCGCGGTGAGCTCCGGGAAGGTCCGGTACGCAGGCGTCAGCAACTTCTCCGGCTGGCAGACGGCGCGTGCGGCGACGCATCAGCAGGCGGGCGAACTGCGCGCCCCGCTGGTCACGGCGCAGATGGAGTACTCGCTCCTCGAGCGCGGCATCGAGCGCGAGATCGTGCCGGCGGCCCAGGGGCTCGGGATGGGGATCCTCGCGTGGTCCCCGCTCGGTCGGGGCGTGCTCACCGGCAAGTACCGCCACAGCCTCCCCCTCGACTCCCGCGGCGCAAATCCGGACACCGCGGGATTCGTGCAGGCGTACCTCGACGACCGCGCACGGCGGATCGTCGACGCGCTGTCCACGGCCGCCGAAGGCCTGGGCGCGGCACCGGCCGAGGTCGCCCTCGCATGGCTGCGCGACCGGCCCGGCGTCGTCGCCCCGATCCTCGGCGCTCGCACCGTGCAGCAACTGGTCGCCGCGCTGGCGTCGGAGGAGCTCGAGCTGCCCGAGGAGATCCTCACCGCGCTGGACGATGTGTCGGCCCCGCCCCTGGGCTACCCCGAAGCCGGCTGGGCCCAGCGACGGTAGCCATGGAGTCGCGCGCGCCCGAGTGGGAGTTCCGCGAGGTGTGGCTGTCGCGTGACCAGTCCAGGGAGTCGGCGCGGCAGCACCTGACGGCGGCCGCGGACACCGGTCGCTGGGAGCTCGATCGGGTGCACCTGCACGCGGACGGCCACCGCGTGATCCGGCTGCGCCGGCGCATCTACCGGATGCAGCGCACCGCCTGATGCGCCTGCCGCATCAGGCGGGTCAGCAGGCCCGCAGGAAGCGGTCCAGCACCCGGACCCCGAACTGCAGCCCCTCGATCGGCACGCGCTCGTCGACACCGTGGAACAGCCGCCAGTAGTCCAGGTCGGCAGGCATGCGCAGCGGGCTGAACCCGTAGCACTCGATGCCCAGCCGGGAGAACGCCTTGGCATCGGTGCCTCCGCTGATCATGTACGGGATGGGCCGGGCGCCGGGATCCTCGGCTCGCAGGACTGATGCCATGAGGTCCAGGAGCGGGCCGTCGAGCGGCGCCTCGAGCGCGATATCGACGGTCTCGTGCTCGATGTCGATGCCGGGGCCCACGAGGGCACGGATGGTCTCCTCGAACTCCTCCTCGTAGCCGGGCAGCACCCGGCCGTCGATGCCCGCGGTGGCCGTGCCGGGGATGACGTTGTGCTTGTAGCCCGCGGTGAGGATGGTCGGGTTGGCCGTGTTCTGCAGCGTCGCTCCGACGAGGAAGCCCAGTGTCCCGAGGCGCTCGAGCAGCGGCCCGGGGTCGTCCATGTCGACCTCGATCCCGTACGCCTCGCCCAGGTCCTGCAGGAACCGGTCGACCGTCCGGGTGCGGCGCCGTGGCCAGGCGAATCCGCCGATGCGTGCCACCGCCGAGGCGATCTGGGTCACCGCGTTGTCCGGGTGGATCATCGAGCCATGGCCCGCGCGGGCCTGGGCACGCAGGGTGAGCCAGCGGATGCCCTTCTCCGCCGTCTGGATCGGATACAGGCGCAGGTCGTCATTCACGGTGATCGAGAACCCGCCGACCTCGCCCACGGCGTGGGTCACGCCGGTGAAGATGTCGGGCCTGTTCTCGACGAGCCAGTGGCCCCCGTGACGGCCGCCCGCCTCCTCGTCGGGCAGGAACAGCACGACGATGTCGCGTCGAGGACGCACGCTTTCGCGTGCCCAGGAACGGATGACCGAAAGGATCATGGCGTCCATGTCCTTCATGTCCACCGCACCTCGGCCCCAGACGTAGCCGTCGTCCATGTCCGCGCCGAATGGAGGGTGGCTCCAGTCGCTTGCGACCGCGGGCACGGTGTCGATGTGGCCGTGGAGAAGCAGGGCGCCAGCGTCGGGATCGGTCCCAGGGATGCGCAGGGTCACCGCCCTGCGCGCATCCGAGGTGGTGACGATGACCTCGGGCTCCAGGCCCACCTCGATCAGGCGCTGGGCGAGGTAGTCCGCCGCCGCGGCCTCCCCGACCGTCTCGTCCGATGCGCCGAAGTTCGAGGTGTCGATCCGTATCAGGTCTGCGGTGATGGAGACGACCTCGTCCTCGGGAGTGCTGGTCACCGGCATGGACCCATCCTGCCGCGTCGGGCACCTGCGCGCGCTTGTATAGTGACGGCGCACTCGTCCGGGTGGCGGAATTGGCAGACGCGCTAGCTTGAGGTGCTAGTGCCCTCAGGGGCATGGGGGTTCAAGTCCCCCCTCGGACACCAACCCGCTCGTTTGTCCCGCGACACGGGAGAACCGAGCTAAAACCCCCGGATTCGGCCACGTCTCGTTCGTTTGTCCCGCGACACGGGACAAACGACGGATTGGGGCCCGGAAGCAGCACCTGTGCGTAACTTCTCCCGGTCATCTCGCGCCGGCGCCCCAGACTCGACGTCCGGAACCGACCAAGGCGCGAGTCTCAGCCGGCGACGTAACCGATGATCTCGACGCGCGCCTTGGTCGGCACTGATGTCGCCAGCGCGACCTTGCCGTCGGCCCCTATATCGGCAGCGATGACACTCGTGGCGACACCGGACTCCAGGACCCGCGCGGCCGACGTGCCGAGTTCTGCACCCTTGGTCGGGTACGCGACGAAGCGACCCGCCTGCCCCCTGCCCTCGCTGGTCACTCGCAGGAGCACGGCTGTCGCACGTGACCGCTTGCGGGGCACATCGCCCTCGCCCCGGACCCTGAGGTCCAGGACCCTGCCCGGCCGGAAGCGTCCCTTGGCGAGGGTCACCGGCGTGATCGCGATGGCGCGATGCCTTCCGCCCGCGATCGTGTAGCCGAGAACGTCGACGCGCACATCGACGGCACCGGACTTGGGCGCGGCGATCTGCACCTGGCCGTTCGCGACCGGAACCTCGACGACGGATGTCCGCATCCGACGCTTGCCCATGTCGACGCCGACAGAGGCCTTCGCCTCGACCATGCCGATACGGAGCCGGCCATCGCTCTCGGTGCTCTGGGAGGTCACGAGAACGAGCGCCGTGCCGGCGTTCGAGGCCACAGGGGCGAGGTCGACCGTGCGCAGCTCGCCCGGCTCGAGAGGGTCGCCCTCCTCGGTCATGAAGCCGAGCTCGGAGCCGACTGACATGAAGTCGTCGTTGTCCAGCCCCGGCTGCGCCGGCGCCGCGGGACGGGCCGGGGCGACGGGGGCACCGGGTGCGGGAGCCGTGGCCGATGCAGACCCTGCCCAGGTGAGGGAGATGTGGATGTGATTGCGATGGCAGTGGTTGTCGTACTTCGGGTCGGGTGTGCTGAAACAGCTCTTGAGCTCGGTCCACCCCACCTCAGGCCGGTATCCGCGCCACATTCGGTCATGCCACCCGATGTACATGACGCCGAGCTGCATCGCGTGACCGTGCGGCCGACCCGCCTGATCGGGACCGAGCAGCCAGTTCAGGAACGCCTCCGCCTTGGCGCGCTCGGCAGGGTCACGCACGTCGATCATCCAGTCAACTGCGCGCCCCTCCTTGTGCTCGCTGCGGCCGCCGACCTCGCAGCCACGGGGGATGCCGATCGACTGCTCGCTGCCGTAGGTGGCGCGGATGAGCGCGGCGAAGTAGAGCGCGCCCGGCTTCGGGGTGGAGTCGCAGCCGGTCTGCCCCTCGTAGGCGATCGGCAGGTAGGCCGTGGGCGGCAACGGGGCTGGCATGGGTGCCGTCAGGCCGGCCGCCGGGACCGGCGCCCCGAGCGCCACGCCCGTCCACGACGAGGGTTCCCAGTCGCGGGTCGCAGCGGTCGCGGGCACCGCCGCACCCACGCACAGGGCCCCGGACACGAGGATGGACACCAGAAGCCGGGGAAGCACCTGACCAGAGTGCCACGTCGACCCGTGCCGCGGCAGGAGGCGTGCCGACGCCCTCCTAGGCTCGCCGCATGATCGGGCCCGTCACGCGTATCGCGCCCACACCGAGCGGGCGGCTCCACGAGGGCAATGCGGTGAACTTCCTGCTCGCGTCGTGGTGGGCCCGCGAGCTCGGCGCTCGCCTCGACCTGCGGATCGACGATGTCGACGAGGGTCGGCTGCGCGAGGAGTACCTCGAGGACGTCTTCGAGGTACTGGACTGGCTCGGTGTGACGTGGATGAACGGCCCACGCACCCCGGACGAGGCGCATGCGCGACGGTCCGATCGTGTCGCCGAGGCCCGCCGTGCACTGGAGGAGGCGCGCACCGCGGGCCTGCCCGCCTACGCCTGTGCGTGCAGCCGCAGCCAGGTCACGCGCATCCCGACCGGCGGCTGCCCGGGTGGCTGCCGAACGCGCGGGCTCACCTTGGAGGCCGGGCGCACCGCCCTGCGCATCGCCGTGCCCGAGGGAACCGCGATCAACATGGACGGTCAGGTCGTGCGCCTCGACGTCGCCATGGGCGACTTCGTTATCTGGCGGCGCGATGACATCCCTGCGTACCAGTGGGTCTCCCTCATCGAGGACACGGCGGACGGTGTCACGCACATCCTGCGGGGCGAGGACCTGCGCGAGTCGTCGGCAGCGCAGGTCCACCTTGCGCAGTACCTGCCGAACCCCGCCTTCCTCGCCACGCGGATCCGCCACCACGGTCTGGTCGTGGACGTCGCGGGCATCAAACTCTCGAAGTCGACGGGAGCCGGAGTCGGGGTGGTGCGCGACGACGCGACGCTCGCGCGGATCCGTGCCCTCGCCGTCTCCGTCGGCTCCCCCCTCGGCATCGGACCGGGAACGGACGCCTGAACTCCTGTCTCCAGCGGATGCGATCGCAGGCCGCGCGGGTCTACCGTGAGAGGGAACCCATCAGGAGGTGGCCATGAACGAGGAAGTGGTCGATGCATCGTCGCCCTCGCAGGTGGCACGGGCGACGGCATCGCACGGTGATTCCGCCGGTGACGCTGCCGATCAGGCCGAGCGGCTCTCGATGATCATGGAGGCCGAGGCCACGCACAACGCGCTCAACGGCGGTGGCGGGGAGGGTGATCTCGACGGCCTGCTCTTCCCGCTCGAGGCCATCGAGTCCACGCTGGCCATCGAGGACGCCGAGGATGCCAGCGACGACCCGATGCACGCCGGGGGCCTGACCCCGCGGCCATGGCTGCCGGCGGAGCAGTCGGCGATGCACGTGGTCAACCTGCTGGACCCCGAGCAGGACTCCTACGTCGACGACGAGACCGATGCCGAGCGGGCGGACCCCTACTACGACCAGTTCGCCGACCGACCCACCGACCTGACACCGGAGGACGAGACGCTGCTGGGCATCGACCCGTACTAGCAGTCAGGGCTCAGTACCGGCACTGAGGCTGGCGCGGCCGCCTGCGCCTCAGGGCAGGAGCCCGCAATGGGCGAGGGCCATGCGCACGAGCCGGCCCTGACCGCCCTCCATCTCCGCCTCGAACTGCGGGGACAGCGCCTGCTCGGGCGTGACCCACACCAGGTCGAGCGCCTCCTGCGAGGGTGAGCAGTCCCCGTCGAGGGGGACGATGAACGCGAGCGAGACCGCGTGCTGGCGAGGGTCGTGGAACCCGGTCACCTGGGGATCGGGGAAGTACTCAACGACGGTGAAGGGCTGGGGCGACGGCGCCACGCGCGGCAGCGCGACGGGCCCGAGATCCTTCTCGAGGTGGCGCAGGAGGGCATCGCGCACCCGCTCGCCGTAGAGCACCCGACCGGAGACGATCGCCCGCGAGATGCTCCCGTCGGGCATGGCCCGCAGCAGGAGACCGATCGAGGAGATCTCCCCCCTGGGATCCGTGCGCACCGGCACCGCATCGATGTAGACGATCGGCAGCCGCTCGCGCGCCGACGCCAGCTCATCGTCACGCAGCCATGCACCTCGCGTGTCCAGCATCTCGCTCACGCCGCGACCCTACCGCCCACGAAAGCGCGCAGGGCGCCGCGCGAGCCTGTCGACCCGTCCGCGCGCGTGCGCGGGCACGCGTGCTGGCCTAGGGTCCCCGCATGGCCCACAGCACTCCCGCATCGGATGGACCCGAGCGCCCTGACGGCACCGCCTACCCACGGGCACGCTCCGAGGCGGAGTGGCGCGAGGAGCTGGCGCCGGACGAGTACCGCGTCCTGCGAGCCGGCGGGACCGAGGCACCGTTCACCGGTGCGTACACCGACAACCACGACGTGGGTGTCTACAGGTGCCGTGCCTGTCGGGCCGAGCTGTTCCGCAGCGACGCGAAGTTCGACAGCCACTGCGGGTGGCCGAGTTTCTTCACGCCGCTGGCAGGAGACTCGGTGATCCTGCTCGAGGACACCTCCCTCGGCATGATGAGGACCGAGGTGCGCTGCGCGTCGTGCGGCGGGCACCTGGGCCACGTCTTCACCGGTGAGGGCTATGCGACGCCCACGGATCAGCGGTACTGCATCAACTCGGTGAGCCTCACGTTCGAGCCGACCTAGGTCACGCACCTGCGCTGATCATGACGACACCGATGATCGCGCCCGTGACTCCGATGTACTGCACCGGCTTCAGCCGCTCGCGCAGCACGATCGCGGCCAGCACCGCTGTCACGACCGGATAGAGCGCGGCGAGCACCGAGACCGTCGCGAGCATGCCGAGGGCGGTGGCCATCCCGAACGCTACGTTGGCTGCGGCGTCGAAAATGCCGATGGCGACCAGCGGCAGAATGTCGCGCGAGGTCGGGTTGCCGACACTGCGCGCCCAGACAGCTGCGCACATCAGGCATGTCACCGCCGTGATGCGCATTCCGGTGACCGTCATCGTCGCGCTGTACTTGCTGCCCTCCGCCATGAAGATGACGATCACGCCGAACGCCAGTGCGGACGTGCCGGCGAGCACCAGTGCCCGGGGCGACTGTCCCCCGGAGAGCTCCGGCCCACTGGCCAGCAGGACACCGACCACGGCGACGAGGATGCCCACCATCGCGATGCCCGCAGGCTGTTCGCCACGCAGCAGCCCGTAGCCCACGGGGATCAGGACGGAGAGCGCCACCAGCGGCGAGATGATGCCCATGGGACCGATCGCGAGGGCCGCGTAGAACGTCACCATCGACACGATCCCGAGCACACCGGCACCGATGGCCCAGGGCCAGAAGGCCGGATCTGCGTCCCAGGCGCCCGTGGCCGTGGCGAAGACGATGAGCGCGGCAAGGCCGACGACCTGGCTCAGCCCGTACACCGCGAGGGCCGGCATGCGTCGGGAGAGGGCTCCGCCGAGGAAGTCCGCGGCACCCCACATCAGGCTCGCCGAGAGGGCGAGGAGCGCTCCCATTCCGCCACCCTAGGAGTGCAGCGGCGCGCCACCCGGGAGGGGGCGGAGCGAAAACGTACCCTCACCACGTGAGACCGATCCCTGAGGACGATGCGTTCGCGGTGGCTGTGGCCCAGTTGGCTGCACTGAACGTGCGACCGGAGTTCCTGCTCCGCGAGGCACCGGCTCCCGCGCGTCTGGCACCCTCGACCCTGGCGGTGACTGTGGAGATGGCCGATCCGGAGTCCGATCTCGCCAGCGGCCGCTTCGTGCTGCTCCACGATCCCGACGGCGTGGACGAGTGGGGCGGCTCCTTCCGGGCAGTGGTCTTCGTGCGCGCCCAGGTGGAGTCCGACCTGATCGATGACGCCCTGCTCACCGATGTCGCCTGGAGCTGGGTGGAGGAGGTCATTGCGCTGCGCTCATGCCACGTGACCCACCTCGGCGGGACTGTTACCCGGTCGTCCGGCCGGTCGTTCGGCACACTGTCCGACCGTCCGGGCGAGGGCCATCTGGAGATCCGCGCCTCGTGGACGCCCTCCGACGACTCCGCAGGGCACCTCGTCGACAGCATCGCCGTGCATGCCGAGGCTTGGCTCGACCTCGTAGGCCAGGCGGCGGGCCTGCCGCCGATCCCGCCGGGTGTCGCAGTGGTCGACCAGCGCCGCCGTCGGGTCAGGAGTTGACCGCGCCCGCCGACGACCAGCCCGCCGACGGGCAGCCCGCCGCCGTCGACCTGCCTCCACCGCTCGAGCCCCGCGACGGTGTCCCCGACCTCATCGCCGACGCCGCTGCCTTGAACGAGTTCTGCCGGCGCCTGCGCGCCGGGCATGGGCCGGTGGCCATCGACGCGGAGCGTGCCTCGGGCTTCCGCTACAGCCAGCGGGCCTACCTGATCCAGGTGCGCCGCGAGGGCTCGGGCAGCGGCCTCATCGACCCGATCGCCGTGCCGGACCTTGCGCTTCTTGCCGAGGTGCTGTCGGGGCCCGAGTGGATCCTGCACGCAGCGACGCAGGACCTGCCGTGCCTGGCCGAGCTCGGCCTCCACCCGCAGGCCCTGTTCGACACCGAGCTGGCCGGTCGCCTGCTAGGGCGCGAACGGGTCAGCCTCTCTGCGCTCGTGATGTCAGAGCTGGGTGCCCACCTGGAGAAGGGGCACGGTGCCACCGACTGGTCGCAGCGACCGCTGTCCGACGCGCAGCTGCGCTACGCGACCTTGGACGTCGAGCTGCTGGTCGAGCTGCGCAACAGCCTTGAGGCCTCACTGCAGGAGGCGGGCAAGGTTGACTACGCGAGGCAGGAGTTCACGGCGCTCCTGGCGTTCACACCTCGACCGCGGACTGCGGAGGACTGGCGTCGCACCTCCTCACTGCACCGGGTGCGCAGTCCCCGTGGCCTTGCGATAGTGCGAGAGTTGTGGGGCCAGCGTGATGCGATCGCCGCCGAGCGCGATGTCGCTGTCGGCCGCCTGCTGCCGGACTCCGCCATCATCGCCGCTGCGCTCGCCAGCGCTGGGACGATGGCCGAACTCCTCGCCGTCGACGGATTCCACGGCCGCGGAGCGCAGCGGTATGCACGGCAGTGGTGGGCCGCCTACGACCGGGCACGGCACCTGCCGGATGACCAGCTGCCCGCACGCGCCACCCGGGGCGAGGGGCCCCCGCCTCCGCGCGCCTGGGCAGAGCGCCAGCCGGCGGCCCATCGTCGGCTCGTCGCCGCCCGCGAGGCGCTGGCCCACAAGGCCGAGGCCGTCGGCATGCCCGTCGAGAACCTGCTCGCCCCCGACCTGGTCCGGCGCATCTGCTGGGAACCCCCTGTGCCGGCGGACGAGGCGATGATCGAGCAGGCCCTGCTCGACGGTGGAGCACGGGCGTGGCAGGTGGAACTGGTACTGCCGGACCTGGTAGCTGCCTGCGCGCCCGAACCTCCAGCCGAGCGGTAGCGGCCGGAAGTTACTGACGGGTAATATCCGGTAACCGTCCCCGGCGAGAGGTCCCATCGTGTCCCGCATGCTCCGCGACGTCGTGCTCGTCGACGCTGTCCGCACACCCTTCGGTCGAGCGGGGAGCGCACTGGCCGAGACCAGGGCCGACGACCTCGTCGTGCGCATCTTCCGCGAGATCCTCAGGCGCAATCCTCAGCTGCCGCCCGAGCGGATCGACGACATCGCAGTCGCCGCGGCAACCCAGACCGGCGACCAGGGCATGACCCTCGGACGCTCCGCCCCACTGCTGGCCGGGATCCCCAGGTCGGTGCCCGGCTACTCGATCGACCGCATGTGCGCCGGCGCGATGACCGCGGTGACGACGCTGTCCTCGGGGATCATGGCCGGCGCCTACGATGTCGCCCTGGCCGGTGGCGTCGAGAGCATGTCGCGTCATCCCATGGGCCAGGGCATGGACCCCAATCCGCGCTTCCTCGCCGAGCGGCTCGTCGACACCGACGCGCTGATCATGGGCGCCACGGCCGAGAACCTGCACGACCGGTTCCCCCAGCTCACCAAGCAGCGCGCCGATGCCTACGCCCTCGGTTCGCAGACGAAGACGGCGCACGCGTACGCAGAGGGTTGGATCCAGCCCGATCTCGTCCCTGTCGCGGCCCGTTCAGCAGAGCACGGGTGGGGCCTGCTCACCGCCGACGAGGCCATGCGGCCCGAGACCACGCTCGAGGGGCTCGCGTCGCTCAAGACTCCGTTCAGACCGCACGGTCGGGTCACCGCGGGCAACTCGTCCGGGCTCACCGATGGCGCCACGGCCGCGCTGCTCGCATCGGAGGAGATGGCCGACGAACTCGGCCTGGCCAAGCGCATGCGAATGGTGTCGTTCGCCTTCGCCGGCGTCGAGCCGGAGGTCATGGGCGTCGGCCCGGTGCCCAGCACGCAGAAGGCGCTCGAGAGTGCGGGCCTGACGATCGGGGACATCGACCTCTTCGAGATCAACGAGGCCTTCGCTGTGCAGGTGCTCGCATTCCTCGACCACTTCGGGATACCGGACGACGACCCAAGGGTGAACCCCATGGGCGGCGCGATCGCCGTGGGCCATCCCCTCGCCTCCAGTGGGATCAGGCTGATGGGCAACCTCATGAGGGATTTCGAGCGCACGCCATCCGCCCGCTATGGGCTCACCACCATGTGCATCGGTCTGGGCATGGGCGGGACGGTCATCTGGGAGAACATCGGTCACACGGAGAGTGCGGCATGAGCGCCACGACGCGGGAGCAGGACCAGCAGGGCAGCCACGACGAGGTCGTGACCCACGCCCGCGTGCGCCGGGTCGAGATGCCCGCGGGGGCGGGCACCCTCGCTCTGATCACCCTGGACAACGACCGGGACCACACACGACCAACGACCTTCGGCCCGGGTGGTCTCGCCTCGCTTGACGCCGCCATCGATGCCGTCAGTGCCATGGGCGACATCGCCGCCGTGGCCGTGACCGGAAAGCCGTTCTTCTTCGCGGTGGGTGCTGATCTCTCGGCCATCGGGCTCGTGCGCGACCGCGCGGTGATCGAGGAGTTCGGTCGACTCGGTCACCGCGTGTTCGGACGACTCTCGGAGCTCGGTGTCCCGACCTTTGCGTTCGTCAACGGGGCCGCCATGGGCGGCGGCACCGAGCTCGCCCTCAACTGCACGTATCGCACGATGTCATCTGCCGCTGCCGCGATGTCCCTGCCGGAGGTCTTCCTCGGCCTGGTCCCGGGCTGGGGCGGCTCATGGCTGCTGCCCAACCTGATCGGGCCGGCCAATGCCCTCGAGGTCATCGTGGCCAATCCCCTTCAGCAGAACCGCCAGCTCAGGCCCGCGGATGCGCTGCGGCTCGGTGTCGTCGATGTCGTGCTCGATTCCGCCGACTTCCTCGAGGAGTCGATTCGCTGGACGGCAGGCGTGCTGACCGGGACCATCGCCGTCGAGCGGGCGCCGGTCGACCGTGACTCGTGGGATGGCGTGGTGGACTTCGCGACCGCCATGCTCGATGACCGTGTCCACGGGGCCACTCCCGCCCCCTATCGCGCACTGGAACTCGTGCGCGCCGCGCGGACATCGACGCGAACCGAGGGTTTCGCCGCCGAGGACGAGGCGCTGGCCGACCTCGTCATGGGTGAAGACCTTCGGGCCTCCCTCTACGCGTTCGACCTGGTCCAGCGGCGGGCGAAGAAGCCCGTCGGCGTACCCGACCCCGCTCTCGCCCGCAAGGTCGCCAAGGTCGGGATCGTGGGCGCCGGCCTCATGGCCAGCCAGCTCGCGCTGCTCTTCGCGAAGCGGCTGCTCGTGCCGGTCGTGATGACCGACCTCGACGATGCGCGCGTGACGAAGGGACTGGACTACGTGCGTGCACAGATCCAGGCCGACGTCGACAAGGGCCGGATGTCGACGGATCGGGCGAACCGGCTTCGTGCCCTCGTCACCGGATCGACCGACACCTCCGTCTTCGCCGACGCGGACTTCGTGATCGAGGCGGTCTTCGAGGAGCTGGAGGTCAAGCGTCAGGTCTTCGCGTCGCTCGAGCAGGTCGTGACATCCGAGTGCATCCTGGCGACCAACACGTCATCTCTGTCCGTCACCGCGATGTCCGAGCACCTGGCACATCCCGAGCGCGTGGTGGGCTTCCACTTCTTCAACCCCGTCGCCGTGATGCCGCTGCTGGAGATCGCGCGGGCCGAGCGGACCGACGACCCCACCGTCGCCACAGCATTCGCGGTCGGCAAGCAGCTGAAGAAGACCTGCGTCCTGGTCAAGGACGCCCCCGCATTCGTCGTCAACCGGCTGCTCACGCGGTACCTGAACGAGGTGCTGGCCGCCGTCGATGAGGGCACTCCCCCACAGGTGGCCGATCGTGCGAGCCAGTTGCTCGGCCTGCCCATGGCGCCGCTGGACCTGCTCGCCCTGGTGGGTCCGGGCGTGGCCCTGCACGTATCCGAGACCATGCATGCGGCCTTTCCCGACCGCTTCGGAGTCTCGGACAACCTCCGCCGCATCGTCGAGGCCGGGGTGACCGCGATCTGGACCAAGGCCGACGACGGCACGAAGGTGATCGATCCCCGATTCGCCGAACTGCTCGTGCAGGGCGACTCGCCGTCCACGGCCGAGCAGCTCCTTCAGCGCGTGTCCCTCGCCCTCGCCGACGAGGCACGCCGGATGCTTGACGAGTCCGTGGTGGCGGAGCCGCAGGACATCGACCTGTGCATGATCATGGGCGCGGGCTGGCCGTTCTGGCTCGGCGGGCTGACGCCGTACCTCGACCGTTCAGGTGCCTCCGACGCAGTGGGCCGGTTCCTGGCCCCGGGCGTCGCGTCCGTGCCCGCCTAGGGGGTCGGCGGCTGGAGGCGCGGGCCGGCGATCAGTCCGTCAGCCTCCGTGCGGTCGGCGTCCGTGCGGTCGGTCTCGGCGAGCTGCGCCATGGTCTCCACCACGCTGCGGGAGATGTCCTGGGAGGTCAGGCCGGCCTCGGCCAGCACCTCTGACCTCTTGCCCTGGTCGAGGAACCGGTCAGGCAGCCCAAGGCAACGCACCGGGACGTCCACGCCGGCATCCTGCAGCGCCATGCCGACGGCGGAGCCCACACCTCCGACACGCGCCCCGTCCTCGACGACGACCACGAGTCGATGCCCACGGGCGAGCCGGACGAGCTCCGGGTGCACCGGCTTGACCCAGCCCGGATCCACGGCCAGCACGCCGATGCCCTGGGCCTGCAGGCGCGCGGCGACGTCGACGGCGAGCGTGGCCATGCTGCCGACGGACACGAGCAGCACGTCGGGATCGCCGGTCTCCGCGATCACGTCATAGCCGAGTTCGCTGCGCAAGGCTGGGATAGCCGGTCCGAGGGCTCCCTTCGGGAAGCGGACCACGGTCGGTGCGTCCGCGACCGCAACAGCAGCCCGGAGGAGGGACCGGAGCGTGGCCTCGTCGCGGGGCGCGGCGATGCGCAGGTGCGGTACCACCTGGAGCATGGCCAGGTCCCAGACGCCGTTGTGCGACGCGCCGTCGTCACCCGTGACACCCGCACGGTCGAGAACGAACGTCACCCCGGCCCTGTGCAGCGCACAGTCGAGGAGGACCTGGTCGAAGGCGCGGTTGAGGAACGTCGCGTAGACGGCCACCACGGGATGCATGCCGGCGTAGGCGAGGCCCGCAGCGCTGGTCGCCGCGTGCTGCTCGGCGATGCCGACGTCGAACGTCCTCTCGGGGAACTCCCGGCTGAAACGATCAAGGCCGGTGGGTCCGAGCATGGCCGCGGTGATCGCGACGATGTCCTCCCGCTCCCTGCCAAGGCGAACGAGCTCGTCGGAGAGCGCCGAAGTCCACGTCGGGCCAGTCTGCGTGACCGGACGGCCTGTGTCCGGATCGATCACGCCCACCCCGTGGAAGTGATCGGCGAGGTCGCTCTCCGCGGGTGCGTAGCCATGGCCCTTGTGCGTGATCGCATGCACGATCACTGGTCCGTCGAAGTCGCGGGCGCGGCTCAGCGCGAATTCCAGCTCGGCCTCGTCATGACCGTCGACGGGCCCGATGTACTTCAGGCCGAGATCCTCGAAAAGCCCCTGCGGGGCGACGATGTCCTTCATGCCCTTCTTCATGCCGTGCAACGCGCCGTAGAGGGGATCACCCACCACGGGCGTGCGGTGCAGCACGCGCTTCCCCCAGTCCATGACGCGCTCGTACCCGCGGGTGGTGCGCAACGTTGCCAGGTGGTGGGCGAGGCCGCCGATCGTCGGGGCGTACGAGCGCGCATTGTCGTTCACGACGATCACGACGGGCCGCTCCGAGGCGGCGATGTTGTTGAGTGCCTCCCAGGCCATGCCCCCGGTCAGAGCTCCGTCACCGACGACGGCGACCACGTGCCTGCGGTCGAGGTCGCCGGTGACCTGCCAGGCCTTGGCGATGCCGTCGGCGTAGGACAGCGCTGTCGAGGCGTGCGAGTTCTCGATCACGTCATGGATGCTCTCTGCACGGCTCGGGTAGCCGGAGAGCCCGCCGCGCTGTCGGAGGCGGGTGAATCCCTCCGACCGCCCCGTGAGCATCTTGTGGACGTAGGCCTGATGCCCGGTGTCCCACAGGATCAGGTCGTCCGGGGACACGAAGACCCGATGCAGGGCGATGGTCAGCTCAACGACACCGAGGTTCGGCCCCAGGTGGCCACCGGTGGCGCAGACCCGATCGACGAGGAAGGCACGGATCTCCTCAGCCAGGGCCGGCAGGTCCTCGGGGGCCACGGCGCGAAGGTCGCGAGGGTCGCGGATCCTGTCGAGGAGAGGCACTCGCAGATCGTAGGTGATGGGCGGGCGCCCCGCCGATCAGGAGGACCGGCCGGCAGCCACGTGGCGTCCGACGATCCGGACCTCCCGCTGCACCTGGAGGAGCCGGGCTCCCTCAGCCTCGAGGGCGACGAGCACGCGCGTGAGCTCGTCGGGCTCGACCGTGTCCGCCAGGTCGCCGCGTGCGGTGGCGTACGCCTGGCGCATGCCCTGGAGGGCTCCGGCCACGAAATGGTCCACGACGCGCGCCAACGCATGCGGCAGGTGCCGCAGATCACTCGTGCGCAGCCCCTCTGGACCCCGGTCGAGGAGCCAACTCGTCACCCGCTCATCGAACTCGGGTGTCCCAGGTGGCGGCAGGTCGCGCGGCCAGCCGGCGGGGGCAGCGGCCATTCGCCGGTCAGAGCATGGAGCGCAGGACGTACTGCAGGATGCCGCCGTTTCGGTAGTAGTCCGCCTCGCCCGGGGTGTCGATGCGCACGACCGCGGTGAACTCGACCGTGCGCCCGTCCGCGGCCACCGCCTCGACCTCGACCGCGCGGGGCGTCACCCCGTCGTTCATCGCACTGACGCCGCGGATGGTGAACACCTCGTCACCCTGGAGGCCCAGGGTCGACGCGTTCATGCCCGGCGGGAACTGCAGCGGCAGCACGCCCATGCCGATCAGGTTCGACCGGTGGATGCGCTCGTAGGACTCTGCGATGACGGCCCGCACCCCGAGAAGGGCCGTGCCCTTCGCTGCCCAGTCCCGGCTCGAACCGGATCCGTACTCCTTGCCTGCGAGGATGACCAGCGGCGTGCCATGGGCGGCATAGGACATCGCCGCGTCGTACACCGGGACCACAGCATCGTCCGGGGTGGTGAAGTCGACGGTGTACCCGCCCTCCACGTCCCTCAGCATGAGATTGCGCAGGCGGATGTTCGCGAAGGTGCCGCGGATCATCACCTCGTGGTTGCCTCGCCGTGAGCCGTACGAGTTGAAGTCCCGTGGCGCGACACCGTTCTCCTGCAGGTACCTGCCGGCGGGGCTGTCGGCCTTGATCGAGCCGGCGGGCGAGATGTGGTCGGTGGTCACCGAATCGCCGAGCACGAGCAGGACCCGTGCCCCACTGATGTCGGTCACCGGTGATGGCTCACGCCCCATATCCTCGAAGTAGGGTGGCTTGCGCACGTACGTGCTGGCGGGGTCCCAGGCGAAGAGGTCACCGCTCGGCGTCGCGAGTGACCTCCAGCGCTCGTCGCCGCCGAAGACGTCCTCGTTGCGGACCCGGAACATCTCCGCATTGACGCTCGTGTCGATCACCGACGCGATCTCCGCGGCGGAGGGCCAGATGTCCGCGAGGAAGACCGCACGCCCCTCGGGATCCACCCCGAGCGGCTCGTTCTGCAGGTCGATGTCCATGGTGCCCGCAAGGGCGTACGCCACGACGAGGGGCGGCGACGCAAGGTAGTTCATCTTGACGTCGGGATTGATGCGACCCTCGAAGTTCCGGTTGCCGGACAGCACGGACACCACGGCGAGGTCCGCCTCGTTCACGGCAGCGCTCACTTCGGGGATGAGCGGGCCGGAGTTGCCGATGCACACCGTGCAGCCGTAGCCGACGACGTCGAAGCCGAGCTTCTCGAGGTACGGCAGCAGACCCGACTTCTCGTAGTAGTCGGTCACGACCCGGGAGCCCGGACCGAGCGTGGTCTTGACCCACGGCTTGCGCTGCAGGCCGCGCTCCACCGCCTTCTTGGCCAGCAGGCCGGCCCCGATCATGACGAAGGGGTTCGACGTGTTGGTGCACGAGGTGATAGCGGCGATCACGACGTCCCCGTGGCCGATCTCGACCGGTTGACCGTCGATCGTCGTCTCCACCGCACGTGCCGGCTCCTTGGTGTAGCCCGGGAGCGCCTCCTCGAAGGCCCCCTTGGACTGCGACAGCAGTACGCGGTCCTGCGGGCGCTTGGGGCCTGCGATGGAGGGGACGACGGTCGAGACGTCGAGCTCGAGGTACTCCGAGTAGACCGGCTCGTGGGCCGGGTCGTGCCACAGTCCCTGCTCGCGGGCATACGCCTCGACGAGGGCCACCTGCTCCTCGCTCCGGCCGGTCAGGCGCAGGTAGTCCACCGTCGCGTCATCGATCGGGAAGATCGCGACGGTCGATCCGTACTCCGGGCTCATGTTGCCGATCGTTGCGCGATTCGCGAGGGGGACAGCGCCCACTCCGTCGCCGTAGAACTCGACGAACTTTCCGACGACGCCGTGCCTGCGGAGCATTTCGGTGATCGTCAGGACGAGGTCCGTGGCGGTTGCGCCCGCCGGGAGTTCACCAGTGAGTCGGAAGCCGACCACCCGCGGGATGAGCATGGACACCGGCTGGCCGAGCATCGCCGCCTCGGCCTCGATGCCGCCGACGCCCCAGCCGAGCACGCCCAGGCCGTTGACCATCGTCGTGTGCGAGTCGGTGCCGACGACGGTGTCCGGGTACGCGAGACCCCCGCGCGCCATGACAACCCGCGCGAGCGCCTCGATGTTCACCTGGTGCACGATGCCCTGCCCGGGCGGCACGACCTTGAACTCCTCGAAGGCTCCCTGCCCCCAGCGCAGGAACTGGTACCGCTCGCGATTGCGCTCGTACTCGAGGTCGACGTTGAGCTGCTCGGCTTCGGTCGTACCGAAGAAGTCCGCGATGACCGAGTGGTCGATGACGAGCTCGGCCGGGTTCAGCGGCTCGATCTGGGCCGGATCGCCACCGAGGTCCTTGACCGCCTCGCGCATGGTCGCGAGGTCGACGACGACGGGCACTCCGGTGAAGTCCTGCATGATGACGCGCGCCGGCGTGAACTGGATCTCCTCGGTCGGCTCGGCGGCCGGGTCCCACGCACCGAGTGCCTCGATCGTCGCCCGGGTGATGTTCGCGCCATCCTCGTGGCGCAGCAGGTTCTCCAGCAGGATCTTGTGCGTGAAGGGCAGACGGGCCGAGCCGTCGACCGCGGCGATGCGGAAGACCTCGTACTCGCGCGCTCCCACGCGCAGCGAGCCACGTGCCCCGAAACTGTCGATGCTCGCCACGAGGATCCCTTCGTCCGCAAAACAATCTTGACGTCAAGATATCGCATGCCGAGAGGGGTTCCCCGGTCAGGAGTCCGGCACGAAGAGGGCGACCGACTCGAAGTGGTGCGTCATCGGGAAGGCGTCGAATGCACGGAGCCGCTCGAGTCGGTAGCCGCAGGTCATGGCCACGCGCGCATCGCGGGCGAGCGCCACCGGGTCACACGCGACGTACACCAGTCGGGAGGGCCGCACTGCCAGGAGCCGACACATCAGCCCCTCGCCGGCGCCTGACCTTGGGGGGTCGACGACGATGCCGGCAGGGGCGGACGTCGCATCGCCCGACGGACGGTCGTGTATCCACGCGTCGACGTCCGCACGCACGAACTGCACCATCGGCAGGTCCGCCAGGGCCTCCTCGCCGCACCCGACAGCGGCAGCATCGGACTCCACGGCCACCACGGCTCCTCCCGCTCCGACTGCCTCGCCGAGGAATGCGGCCATCAGCCCCGCGCCGGAGAAGAGGTCCCACCAGGTCTCCCCCGCCTCGGGTCTGCCCTGGTCGAGCACCTCCCCCACGAGTGCCTCGGGCAGTGCGTGGTGGACCTGCCAGAACACGGGCGCCGGTACCTCCCATCGCCGATGGCGGACCTGGCGCACCGTGGTGGGCGCGGCGTGGGTGTCCGGGCTGTCGATCCGCTCCTCGGCGATCAGGCAGTGGTCGACCGGCACGACCTCGTGGGATCGGTGGCCGCGCAGTCCCCGAGTGCCGTCGGCCGCCGTGGCCCAGCGCACCCTGGTCATCCAGTGCAGTCCGTCCGCGCTTCCGGGGAGCTGCTCGACCGAGCACGTGCCCACCGGCGGCAGCTCGGGATCGAGGCCGGCGAAGCGTGCGAGACTGCTGCGGAGCACCTCCGTCTTCCAGTCCCGCTGGGCCGCAGGGAGGACGTGCTGGAGATCGCAGCCACCGCATGCCCCCGGGGCCGCCCAGCGGCAGGGGGCCTCGACCCGCGAGGGCGACGGCCAGAGGACGCGGATCGCATCGGCACGCACGATCTTGCGCGAGACCTGGGTGATCCGGGCCAGGACCCGTTCGCCCGGCAGCGCGTGACGCACGAAGAGCGTCCGACCGCCGAAGTGGGCGATGCAGTGGCCACCATGGGCTACCCGCAGCACGTCGACCTCGACCTCCTGGCCGACCCGCAGATCGGATGCAGCCTCAGTCGCGGGCATTGTCGCGACTGTCCTCGAGCTGCCACGGGACGCTCGTCACCATGACGCCCGGCATGAACAGCAGGCGGCTCTTGAGTCGCAGAGCGGACTGGTTGTGCAGCACCTGCTCCCACCAGCGACCGACGACGTACTCGGGGATGAAAATCGTGACGAGGTCCTGCGGGCTCTCCTGCCGGAGCATCCGGACGTAGTCCAGGACCGGGCGGGTGATCTCCCGGTAGGGCGATGCGAGGACCTTCAGCGGAACAGGCACGCCCTGCCGCTGCCACTCGCGCTGGAGGGCGAGCGTCTCGTCGCGGTCGACGTCGACGGTCACAGCCTCCAGCGTCGTGGGACGCGACGCACGTGCGTAGGACAGTGCCCGGATGGTCGGCTTGTGGAGCTTGCTGACCAGAACGATCACGTGGACACGCGCCGGAAGGGTCACCTTCGCGTCGCCGAAGGTCATGACCTCCGTGCGGACCCTGTCGTAGTGGCGATGGATCGCGCGCATGAGCAGGAAGAGCAATGGCATCAGCACCACCACGATCCAGGCGCCCTTGGTGAACTTGGTGACGAGCACGATCGTGAGCACGGTGCCGGTCATGACCAGGCCAAACGAGTTGATCGCCCGAGATCGCAGCATCCGCCCACGATCGCCCGCTCCGGCCGGATCACGCAGGAGCCGGTTCCAGTGCCGCACCATGCCGATCTGGCTCAGCGTGAAGGACACAAAGACACCGATGATGTAGAGCTGGATGAGGCTGCTGACGTCGGCCTGGAAGATGACGATGAGCAGGACCGCCATCGCCGCAAGCACCATGATCCCATTGCTGTAGGCGAGGCGATCTCCTCGCGTGTGCAGCTGCCGGGGCAGGTATCCGTCGCGCGCGAGGACCGAGCCGAGCACCGGGAATCCGGTGAAGGCCGTGTTCGCCGCCAGCGCGAGGATCGTCGCGGTCGCGATGGCGATGACCAGGACGGGGAGGCTCGAGCGATGGAACACAGCATCGGCCACCTGCACGATGACGGTCTTCTGCGCCTGGCCCGCAGGCAGTCCCAGCAGCGACTCGTCGGAGTCAGCGACCTTGACCTGCGTGGTCAGGGCGAGCCAGGTGATGCCCGCGAACATCGTCATGGAGATGACGCCGAGCAGTGCCAGAGTCGTCGCCGCATTCCGGGACTTCGGCTCGCGGAATGCCGGGACGCCGTTCGCCACGGCCTCGATGCCCGTCAGTGCCGTCGTGCCCGACGAGAAGGCGCGCGCGACCAGCAGCGCAAGAGCGAGTCCGGCGAACGCATCCTCCGCGACGACCTCCCAGCCTGCGCTCTCGGCGAGCAGGGTCTGACCGAACAGGAGGATCTCGACGAACGCCCAGCCGATCATCGCGAACACCGATCCGATGAACAGGTAGACCGGGATGGCGAAGAACGCGCCGGACTCCTTGACCCCGCGCAGGTTCATGATCATGACCAGTACGACCAGTCCCACCGCGAACCAGACGTTGTGCTTCTCGACGAACGGGATGATCGATCCGAGGTTCGCCACGGCGGCCGAGATGGACACCGCGACCGTGAGGACGTAGTCGATCAGCAGCGAGCTGGCGACGAACACCCCCCAGTTGCGCCCGAGGTTTGTGCTGACGACCTCGTAGTCGCCGCCTCCATTCGGGTAGGCGTGGACGGTCTGGCGGTAGGAGGCGATGACGGTGAAGAAGACGACGATGACTGCCAGCGCCACCCAGGGCCCGAACTGGTACATCGAGAAGCCGCCGAGTGACAGCACCACGAGGATCTCCTGCGTGGCATAGGCATTGGACGACAGAGCATCGCTGGCGAAGACAGGCAGGGCGATCCGCTTGGGGAGCATCGTCTCCCCTAGCCGCTCATTGCTCAGGGCGCGACCGACGAAGAGCCGCTTGAGCAGATCGGAGGTCGGCACGTCCAGCGAGCCTACCCCCGCGACGACCCGATACTTCGTCCAGCGTGCGTGTAGCGTGCATCCGTGCACATCGTGATCCTCGGCTGCGGTCGGGTGGGTGCCCTCCTCGCGCACCGCCTGGATGAGCTCGGCCACTCGGTCTCGGTCGTCGACCAGGATGCCTCCGCGTTCCGCAAGCTGAGCCCGGACTTCACCGGGCAGACGGTCACGGGTGTCGGATTCGACCGCGAGACCCTGGAGAGTGCGGGGATCAAACGGGCGCGCGCCTTCGCCGCGGTGAGCTCTGGCGACAACTCCAACATCCTCGCCGCCCGGGTGGCCCGCGAGACATACGGCGTCGAGCAGGTCGTGGCCCGCATCTACGACCCGCGCCGAGCTCAGGTCTATGAGCGGCTCGGCATCCCGACGGTGGCGACCGTCTCCTGGACGGCTGGCCAGTTCCTGCGGCGCATGCTTCCGCTCGGGGCCGAAGACGAGTACCGCGATGCCAGCGGTCGGATCGTGCTTGCCGAGGTCCATGTGGGGGCCTACTGGCTGGGCCGGCGTTCCTCCGATCTCGGCCTGGCCAGTGGGGCGCGGATCGCCTTCATCACCAGGTACGGCGAGGGTCTGCTGCCGGACGACCAGACAGTCGTCCAGGACGGTGACCTCGTGCACTGCCTCTTCGAGGACGGGATCCGTGAGCGGGTCGAGCGCGTGTTCGAGCACGGACCACAGGAGGCCTGATGCGCGTCGCCATCGCGGGGGCAGGGAAGGTGGGCCGCGCCATTGCGCGTGAGCTGGTGTCCAACGGGCATCAGGTGCTGCTGATCGATCGCGACGCCGAGCTCGCCAGACCCGGCGTGGTTGAGGGTGCTGACACCCTCATGGCCGACGCCTGCGAGATCACGGCACTCGACGAAGCGCAGCTGTCGACCTGCCAGGTCGTCGTCGCTGCAACGGGTGACGACAAGGTGAACCTCGTGGTGTCCCTCCTGGCCAAGACGGAGTACGGGGTCCCCCGTGTCGTCGCGCGGGTGAACCACCCCAAGAACGAGTGGATGTTCGACGAGTCCTGGGGCGTCGATGTGGCTGTCTCCACGCCGCGCATGCTCTCGGCGCTGGTCGAGGAGGCCGTCTCCGTCGGTGATCTCGTGCGCCTGTTCTCCTTCCGTCAGGGCGAGGCGAACCTCGTGGAGATCACGCTGTCGTCGGACTCACCGGTAGTGGGCCAGCGTGTGGGCGACCAGACGTGGCCACAGGACACCGCTCTGGTTGCCATCGTCCGAGGACCCAGGGTGTTCGCGCCCTCAGGTGACGACCCACTCGATGTCGGTGACGAGCTGCTCTTCGTCGCGGCCCCGGACAACGAGCCTGAACTGCAGCGGCTGCTCGGTCACGCCTGAGCGCGCTTGGCGCGGTAGACCGGCGCCAGTACCCGGTACGTCGCGTAGGCGGCAGCGAGGTACAGCGGCCAGCCCAGGATGACCTTGGCGACTCCCAGGGGCGCGACTGCACCGGCCAGATAGAGCGGGACCTGGACAGCGATGCGCAGGCCGAAGACTCCCACCCAGATCCAGGATGCTGCTGCGTAGACGCGTCGGAGGCCGGGATCTCGCCGCCACGATGTGCCCTCGCCGGTCAGGAACCCCATGGCGATCCCCAGCAGGGGCCACCGCACGAGGATCGAGACCAGGAAGGCACTGAGATAGCCGATGTTCAGCAGCAGGCCCGGGAGGAATACATCCTCGGCGCGCCCGGTGCGCGAGGAGAACCATGCGGCTATGAGCAGACCGATGAATCCGGCCAGTACCTGCTGCAGCGGCTGGCGCCGGACCAGGCGCCACACGACGATCAGCCCGCCCGCGACCAGGGCGGCGATGAGCGACGGTCGCAGCTCGCTGCCCGTCACGAGGTAGGCCACGACGAACACCACGGTGGGCAGCCCGGAGTCGATGATCCCCCGCCACCCGCCCAGTGCGCGCTCGAGCAGGATCGCCTCCTGTCGCACATCACCCGGCGACTCGATGCCGGGAGAGGCGTCCGCGTCCGACGCCGGCGGGGACTCCTGCGGGGTCACCCCCGGGGACTCGTGCTCGGAGTCTGCATCCCTCGACGGGTCGTCGGACACGGTCATCCGGCACTCGGCTTGAGCTCGTAGCGCGGGTTGTAGATCGTCGGACGCTCGTCCGCCCGGGCCAGTCGGCCCCGGACCACCATGGCCCGTCCCGGGTCGATGCCCGGGATCCGGCGCCGGCCCAACCACACCACGCGCACCCGGCCCGAACCGTCATCGAGGTCGATCTCGACCGCGGGGATGGCGCCCTCGGCAGGCACGGTCACGCTGCGCACGATCCCGCGCACCACCACGCGCTCCCCCGGGGTGCACTGGTCGATGAGCGTGACGTCGGGATCCGCCTCGGCCCGAACGTCCTCGCGCAGGCCCTGCGCCTCGGCCTCGCTGCGAGTGCTCGTCAGTCTTGCCCACCAGCCGGGACGGGAGGTCGCGGCCGACGCCTCGCGCGCACGCGCCGCGGACATCAGCGGATCTCGGTGATCTCAGGTCCGCGCTCGAAGGGCGAGGGGGGCGAGGGGGCGGACTCAGGCTCGGGGGAACCGGTGTTCGGCAGCCGCAGTGGCAGCGGTGCGCCCACCGGCATGGCCTCCATGCCGCGGACGACGACGAGGCCGCGGATCATGTCCTCCAGGATCGTGGCCGCGTCTCCCGGCCGCGCTGCGGCACCGAGGAAGACCGCCCGCAGGAACCAGCGTGGCCCCTCGATTCCGCAGAATCGCGCCGGCTGCAGCTGCTGCCCCCCTTCGGAGGGCACAACCTGGGCGCGCAGCTCAGGACCGAAGGGGCCCTCCGCCACCTCGACGAGTCCACCGGAGGCATTGATCGAGGAGGAGATCTGCCCGCGGATCTCCTCCCAGAAACCACCGCTGCGCGGCGCTGCGTATGGCTGGACCTGCACCATCGAGTCCGCGTTGCGGAACGTCAGCTGCGAGACCGTTCCGGTCGCCTGGTCCGCCTGCGCCTGGATCTCGATGCCCGGTGCCGGGGTGATCAGCAGGGATCCCATGTCGAGCCGATCGATCGAGCCATCGGTCTCGGTCAGGTCCCAGGGACCAGCGGTGCGCACGTCCATCCGTCCCTCCTCACCTGCGGCGAATGCCCGCAACGTTACCCACCATGCCCGGGCCCGAAGCCACCGGTCGAGCCGAATCCTCCGCCGCCGCGGTGCGAGCCGGGCAGCTCGGCGACCGGGACGAGGTCGACGCTGGCCACTGGCGTCACCACCAGTTGCGCCACCCGGTCGCCTCGAGCCAGGTCGACCGCGCGGCTTGTGTCGTGGTTGACCAGGACGACGCTGATCTCTCCACGGTAGCCGGCATCGATGACGCCCGGAGCGTTCACCAGCCCCACCCCGTGCCGTGCCGCGAGTCCACTGCGTGGACAGACGAGACCGACGTAGCCCGGGGGCAGCGCGATGCTCACCCCCGTGGGCACGAGCGCCCGCTCACCCGGCTCGAGCCGGACGTCGTGGCGTGCGCGCAGGTCCAGGCCGGCATCGCCCGGGTGCTCGTACGCCGGGCTCGGCAGGTCGGGGTCGAGCATGCACAGCAGGATGGCGGGTCTCATGGATTCAGCTCGAATCCGGACTCGTCGGCGCGCCAGCGCGGCGCCCCGTTCGCCCGATCCTGCAGTGCGGTCCGCACGAGATCCGGATCGCCGTTGTCGAGGAAGTGCTGCAGCGGCACCTGCACGAAGACCGCCGCTGCGCCGACGGCACGAGGACCCTCGGCGTGGTCCAGGCATCCGATCGCCTTGGTGTAGACCCGGCGCCCCTGCACCCCGGTGACCTCCGCCCGGACCACCAGGTCGGTGCCCACGGGCACCGGGCGCCGGAACTCGCACTCCAGGCGCCCGGTCACCGCTGGTCCGGCGAGGAGCCAGTTCAAGGAGCCGAGGATCTCGTCCAGCGCCGTGCTCAGCACGCCGCCGTGCGCCAGGCCGGGAGCCCCCTGGTGGTGCTCGGTCACCCGGAACACGCCTGTCACGGTCAGCCCCTCCCCCGCCATGATCGACATGTGCAGGCCCGTCGGGTGGTCGACGCCGCAGCCGAAGCACCAGCGGTAGTGGGACGGGATCTCCTCCCCCGGGGCTGGGGCCAAGGGCGAGCGCTCGGGAAGGACCGCGGTCGGCGGGGCGCTCCACCGCGGGCCGGCGGCGTCCGCGCTGGAGGTCGGATTCGTCACCGGGTGAGGGTACCCCCGCCCCCGGCATGTCAGGCTGTGCTCATGCCGGGTCCTTCACTCCATCACGAGCGACTGCTGCCCGGCTGGGGGGCGTGGGTGGTCGCCGCAGGACTGGTGGCGATGATCTCGGTCGCCTACGGCGCAGCAATCGGCGGCCTGTCCGGCCTCGCCGTGGGACTTGTTGCTGGAACCCTCGTGACGGCACTGCTCGTGGGCACGTCACCCGTCATCCGCGTCGATGAGTCCAGCCTGTGCGCAGGGCGGGCCCGCCTGCCTCGGACATCCGTCTCCGGCGCGCGAGTGCTGGATCGCGAGGCGCTGGTCGCTCTGCGTGCCCCGGGCGCAGATGCACGCGCCTACACGCTCCTCCGCCCGTGGGCCTCGTCGAAGGCCGTGCTGGTGCGACTCGATGATCCGGACGATCCGCATCCGGCGTGGATCGTCAGCAGCCGCCACCCCGATCGACTCGCAGGCGCGCTGACTGCAACGATGGGCTCCCCTGCAGAGGCGAGCGACACCGAGGAGTCGGAGCGACCATGAGCGAACACCCAACGGCAGGTTCCAGCACAGACCCGGCACCCGCGGATGTGCACGTCAACCCGCTCGCGCACCTCATCGCGCCCCTGGCGGCGATCGGCGCCACCCTGCTGGTGCGCAAACTGCTCACCTCGGGGTACGAGCGCGCGACCGGCCATCCGGCCCCCGCACCCCGAGACCCGCAGGTGTCCTTCGCCCGGGCGGTCGCCTGGACCGCGGTCACAGCAGCGACGGCTGCCGTGGTCGAGGTTGCGGTCTACCGCATCGCCAACCAGCTCGGGGCACGAACCGA
This sequence comes from Actinomycetota bacterium, assembly GCA_017856385.1. Lineage (GTDB taxonomy): Bacteria > Actinomycetota > Actinomycetes > S36-B12 > S36-B12 > UBA10649. The sequence goes on along the minus strand of JAFMFD010000004.1, from coordinate 22,637 downwards.
CTGAGGGTCGCGGGTCCGGCGCAGACTGCTCAGGCGCACTCCCGGCACACCGGCCCGGACTTGCCCTCGTGGTCGAGCTGGCTGCGGTGCTGGACGAGGAAGCACGAGACGCAGGTGAACTCGTCCGACTGGCGCGGGAGGACCCGAACGCTCAGGCTCTCGTCCGACAGGTCGGCGCCCGGGAGCTCGAGGCTCTCCGCCAGCTCGGCCTCGTCGACGTCGACCGCGGACGAGGCCTTGTCCGCACGACGGGCCTTCAGCTCCTCGAGGCTGTCCTCCGCGAGCTCCTCATCGGTCTTCCGAGGCGCGTCGTAATCGGTGGCCATGGATCCTCGCCCTTCCCTCGTCGCTTCCCCCGCGCGGGGCATGCGCGGAGATTGTGCCTCATCGAGATGACGGAGGCATGGCAGGGTAGGCACGAGCCGGCGGACGGCCGGGAACGGGAGGCGGAATGCCGCTGTATGCACTCGGGGATCGCACGCCGTCGATCGACCCCTCGGCCTTCGTGCACCCGGACGCGGTGGTCATCGGCGACGTGACCATCGGGCCGGAATCGACGGTCTGGCCGACCACCGTCCTGAGGGGCGATCACGGCCGCATCGTCGTCGGCGCACGGACCTCCGTGCAGGACGGCACCGTCGTGCACTGCACCGCAGAACTCGACACCGTCATCGGCGACCGCTGCGTGATCGGCCACAACGCGCACCTCGAGGGGTGCAGGATCGAGGATGACTCTCTGATCGGCTCGGGTGCCGTCATCCTGCATCGCGCCACAGTCGGGCCACACGCCCTCGTCGGCGCGGGAGCGGTGGTCGGCAACGACAAGGTCGTGCCACCCCTCAGCCGTGCCCTGGGAGTGCCCGCACGCATCACCGAGAACGCGGTGACCGAGGGCGAGTTCGAGCGGGCCGTCGCGACCTACGTGCGCAATGCGCACTGGTACGCAGCGGAACTCCGGCGCATCGACTGACGCGACCCCGCCCCTTCGCAGGTTGCTCAGGGCATGTCATCGGCTCCGAGTCGCAGCAGCAGCTCCTTCAGCTCGTTTGCCACGCCCGGCGCGGAGGCGACCATCAGTGGCTCGAGGGAGTCATCGCGAAGTCCCGACACGGCAACGCCGGCCTCCTGGCAGATCAACGCGCCTGCACACACGTCCCAGGCGTTGAGCCCGAACTCGTAGTACGCATCGAGCCTGCCCATGGCGGTCCAGCACAGGTCGACGACGGCGCAGCCCGTCCGTCGGACGTCTCGCACCTCGCCGATCAGTTCGCGGACGACCTCGGCCTGCCGGACCCGACGTGGGGCGGCGTAGCCGAAACCCGTCCCGACCATGGCCAGCGACAGCTCCGTGCAGGCGCTCCCGGCAAGTCGTGAGACGGCCGGGCCCCGGACCTGCCATGCCCCTGCGCCGCGCACGGCCACGAAGGCTTCGTGCGACTCCGGCAGTGCGATGACACCGAGGGCCGTGCCGTCCGCGTCCTCCAGAGCCACGGACACACCCCACAGGGGGATGGAGTAGCGGTAGTTCACCGTCCCGTCTAGAGGATCGACGACCCAGCGCCGGCCCGTCCGTCCTGCGCGCTCGCCACCCTCCTCGCCGAGGAATCCGTCGCCCGGGTGCCGGTCCAGGAGCGTTCCCACGATGAGCTGCTCCGCCGCCCTGTCCATTACCGACACGACGTCCGTGGGAGTGCTCTTGGTGTCGAACTCCAGTGAGCGCGGGCGCTCGTCGCGCAGGAATGCGCCGGCCGACGTCGCCGCCAGCCATGCCGCGGGGAGCGACTCATGGAGGGTGAGCAGGTCCGCGAGGACGGGGGTGTCAACAACTCGGTCGGTGGACGCCATGCGCCCATCCTTGCGGGTCGCCCGCGCGCGATAGCGTCGGACACGTGCTGAGCACCTACCGGCAGGCCCTCTCCGTGCCGGGTTCCGTGCGCTTCAGCAGCACGGGCTTCGTTGCACGTCTTCCCATGGCGATGGTGTCGCTCGGCATCGTGCTGCTCGTCAGCGAGCGGACCGGCTCGTACGCCGTGGCCGGCATCCTCTCGGCGGCCTTCCAGCTCCCGGCCGCGCTCGGCGCCGTCGTGACGAGCCGCTGGGCGGATCGGCTCGGACAGCACCGGGTGCTGCCCTGGCTCGCTGCGGCCAACGCGCTGCTCCTCGTCACGCTCGTGATCGCCGTCGAGGCGGGCGCACCCCTGCTTCTGCAGCTGCTTGCGGCGGCGGGCGCCGGCGTCACCCAGCCGGCGATCGGTGCGATGGTGCGCGCCCGATGGTCTGCGGCCACGACGGACGGCAGGGCACTACGCGGCGGCTTCGCCCTCGAGGGAGTCGTCGACGAGATCGTCTTCTCGATCGGCCCCCCGCTCACCGCCATGCTCGCGGTCCACGTCGCCCTTCCGCTGCCGCTGATTGTCGCCGCGGCCCTCGGTCTCGCGGGCACGATCGCCCTGGCACTCCAGCGCCGCAGTGAGCCACCCGTGCATCGGGATGCGGGCGCCCACGACGGCGCTCGTCGCCCCGGCGCGCTCGCGCACCCGGGCATGCCCACGCTGTTCGCCGCGGCGATCGCCACGGGTTCGGTCTTCGGCTCCTACGAGGTGAGCGTGGTCGCCTTCACCGCCGGGCGCGACGCCGCGGGTGCTTCAGGCGTCATCATCGGCCTGTGGGCGCTGTCGAGCATGGTGGGTGGGCTCTGGTTCGGTGCCCGCCACTGGCGTATGGGCCTCGATCGCCAAATGGTCATGCTGCCGGCGATCCTCACCCTCACCCTGCTGCCGGCGCCCTTCATGCCCACGGTGGTCACGCTGAGCCTCGTCACCATCCTCGGGGGCTTCGCGGTGGCACCCACGCTCATCACCCTCTTCACCCTCACCCAGCGACTCGTTCCCGGGCGGCAGATGACCGAAGGGCTCACCTGGACCGCCTCCGGCCTGGCACTGGGGTTCGCGCTCGGCACCGCGGTCGCGGGATTCGTCGTCGACGATCGCGGCACCTCCATCGGCTTCGTCCTGTCGATCGCCGGCGCCGCGGCCACCGTTGTGGCGGCGGTCGTCGGCCGTCGACGTTTCGCCGACGCGCCCGTGTCCGACGAGGAGTCGGCTCCGCCCGTCGTTCCCGTCAATGACCCGGTACCGGGCCCGACGCCCGGGTCCCCCGTCGACGAACGACCCTGACGCGCGCCCTGTGCCCCACGACCGCCGGGAAACCGGTAGGTTCGCCCTTGCGGGAAGTCCCCGCCCCCGACCGCAGGAGCAGTTCTGGACGCCTTCAGCCCCCGTGAGGTGCAGGCTCGCGTGCGCGCCGGCGAGTCGGCCGAGGACGTGGCGGCCAGCACCGGGTGGGACATGGCCAAGGTGCTGCGCTATGCCGAGCCGATGCTCGCCGAGCGCGGCTACATCGCGGAGCAGGCACGCGCAGTCGAGGTACGACGCTCCGGCGGCGGCGCGACGCTGGCGGAGGCCGTCGAGCAGGCGCTCGGCACCGATGCCCGGCAGCTCACCTGGGACTCCCACCGCCGTGCGGACGGCCGCTGGATCGTCTCCGCGGATGCCGGCGGCCGCAGCCTCGCGGAGTGGACCTACGACCCCGCCGGGCGCAACCTGCACGCACTGAACGATCGTGCGCGGGCGCTGATGGGGGCGGCACCCGTGGACGCCGTGACGGCCGACGCCGAGGTCGACATCGCCGCTGCCCTGGACCTCGCCTCGGACGTGGCGCTCGTGCGCAGCGAGACCGCAGCCCGTCCCCACCTCGTCGCCGTGCCCAGCGATGAGGCCGATCCCGACGATCACGAGGAGCCACAGGCCCAGGGCATGTCGCATCCGGCCACGGCCCGAGCAGAGCAGCAGACCCTCACCATCCCCCGCCCCGACGGCGACCCACGCCCGCAGGAGGCCGAACCGGCTGCACCCGAGACCCCTCCCCCGCCGCGCGAGCCGCGCAAGGCCCGGGGTCGCAAGGGACGCGCAAGCGTCCCGAGCTGGGACGAGATCCTCTTCGGCGCCGGCCGCAGCGAGGACTGACGCCGCCTCAGTCGGCAGTGCGCTCGACGAGCGCGGGGATGAGCACCTCCTGCGGCGTCAGGCCGCCATGCTGGCCGCGCAGCCCGGAGACGAGCGCATCCACCCGGCTGGCGAGGATCCAGTGGTCCCGGGCGATGGCGAGGACGTTTCCCACGCGGTCCACGTGGTCCGGTGACAAAGGCCCCATCAGTCCCCGGTCCACCATCTCGTCGCGAGTCAGGACGTCGGCCCGTGCGCCGAGCACGTCACGCCACGCGGCCGCCACCCACTCGGGCTCGTCGGTGTACACGTGGCGCATGCGGGGCTCCCCTGCCCAGCGGCGGACTCCGGCCCGAAGCAGGGGCTCCGCGTCCAGGTCGAACCTCGCATGCGGCGGGCTGTCGACCATCCCGTGGTCGGCCGTCACGACCATGCAGGTTCCTGGGGCGAGGGCCTCGCTGAGGCGCTCCACCAGCCGATCGACCCTGCTCAGCGCGTCGCGCCAGGCCGCGCTGTCGACGCCATGCTCGTGGCCCACGCGGTCCAGCTCACCCCAGTAGACGTATGTGAACGAGCGTGCCGGGTCAGCGGTGAGTGCACGCACCCGCTCGACCCGGGATCCGATGTCCTCCACCGCTTCATACGCGCCGCCGCGCAGCACCGCGCGCGTCAGGCCGGACTGCTCGTAGGCGGACGGACTCAGTGTGCTCACCCGGATGCCGTGGGAGGCCATGCGCTCGAAAAGGGTCGGGTCCGGCTGCACCGCCAGGGCGTTCGGTCGATGGCCCCACTGCAGGGGAGCGAGCACCTCGCCGGTCTCCGGCAGTTCGAACGCAGCCCCCACCAGCCCGTGGGCACCGGCGAGCAGGCCGGTGCCCAGGCTGGCCAGGCCCACCGGCGTCGTGGTCGGGAAGGCCGCCGCGATGGACCGACCCGCCATGCTCGCGAGGAAGGGCGCGCTGGTTGTGTGGTCCTGCAGGGACTGCCAGCCGAGACCGTCGATCAGGCACACGACGACCGCGCGTGCCGAGCCGAGCCCGATCCGATCACTGCAGCCGGGCAGGCCCAATGCTGCTGCGGCGGAGGTGCCGACGTCCGCGAGGGTGACGAGGCGGTCCGCCACAGGTCAGCGCACTCGCTCTGCCGTCGCCAGCGACAGGGCGGCGGCGAAGGCGAGCACCTGGGCGACGACGTCAGCACCGTCGGCCGCCTCGGACACCCGGACCGACAGGTCGTCGTTGCTCGAGGTCCCGGTGTACCCGTGGTCGGCATCGCAGGAGGGGTCGCCGCAGCTCGCCGGCTCGAGGTCCAGGCGGCTGACCGCCCCCCAGCCGATGGTGAGGACCACCTCCGCGGCCGAGCCGCCCGGGGCATGGCGCGCGGGGTCGCTCACGACGCGCGATACCACGACGGAGTCCACGCGCTCGATGCGGACGGCCTCGGTCGAGGCGGTGGCGGAGGCGACTGCGTGGGCCTCGTCCGCCGGGTGCTCGTCGGTGTGCTCGACGATGAGCCGCGTCGGCGTCAGGGCCAGCACCGTGATGTGACGGCGCAGCTCGTCGCGATCGAAGGTGGCCTCGTGGTGAACGACGTACGACACCAGGGGCTCCCCGGCGAGGGCGGTGTCCAGCGCATCGGCGACGAGGTCCGGGTAGTAGCCCGACCTCTGGATGTCACTGCGCAGGCGGGTCGCGAGGGCCGGATCACTCATGCGTGGCATTCTTCCACTGCCCCCCGACGGCCGGGCAGGCGACGGGTGTCGACGTGTCGATCCCGGCCTGACCCGCGCCAGGCACGAGAATCGACTCCACACCTGGTTCGCACGAGCAAGACACCGAGAAGGGCCCGCATGCCTCGCCGCACTCCCGCCCCGCCCGAGGGCCCCGGGCGGATCGTCGACATCGACGTCGCCGCGGAGATGCGCGGATCCTTCCTGGAGTACGCCTACTCGGTCATCTACTCACGGGCCCTGCCCGACGCCCGCGACGGCCTGAAGCCTGTCCAGCGTCGCATCCTGTTCCAGATGGCTCAGATGGGCCTGCGTCCGGACCGCGGCCACGTCAAGAGCGCACGCGTGGTCGGCGAGGTCATGGGCCGGCTCCACCCCCATGGCGACTCCGCCATCTACGACGCACTGGTGCGGATGGCGCAGCCGTTCAGCCTTCGCCTGCCGATGATTGACGGCCACGGCAACTTCGGGTCGCTTGACGACGGCCCTGCCGCGATGCGCTATACCGAGGCGCGGCTCGCTCCGCCGGCACTCGACATGACCGCAGGCCTCGACGAGGACGTCGTCGACTTCGTGCCCAACTACGACGGTCGGGAGCGCGAGCCCGAGGTCCTGCCCGCGGCGATTCCCCAGCTGCTGGTCAACGGCGGTGCTGGCATCGCGGTGGGCATGGCCACGTCACTCGCACCGCACAACCTAGGCGAGGTCCTCAATGCGGCGCGGCACCTGCTCGAGCACCCGGAGGCCACCCTCGCCGACCTCATGACCCTCCTCCCCGGCCCCGACCTGCCCGGCGGCGGGGTCATCGTGGGACTGGACGGTGTCCGCGACGCCTATGCGTCCGGACGCGGCACGTTCCGCGTGCGCGCCCGGACCCGCATCGAGCAGACCAGTGCGCGTCGCCGCGGCATCGTCGTCACAGAGTTGCCGTACGGCATAGGTCCGGAGAAGGTGATCGACCGGATCAAGGACGCCGTCCAGTCCAAACGACTCCAGGGCATCTCCGATGTCATCGACCTGACGGATGGCGACTCGGGCCTCCGCCTGGTCATCGAGGTCAAGAACGGCTTCCACGCCGAGGCGATCCTCGAGCAGCTGTACCGGCTCACGCCGATGGAGGACACCTTCACGATCAACGCCGTCGCCCTGGTCGACGGTCAGCCCCAGACGCTCGGGCTGCGCGCCCTTCTGCAGGTCTGGCTGGACCACCGGCTCGACGTGGTGCGCCGGCGCAGCGACTACCGACGCACCCGCGCCCGCGAGCGGCTGCACCTCGTCGAGGGACTCTTGGTCGCGATCATCGACATCGACGAGGTCATCCAGCTCATCCGGGAGTCCGACGATGCGGCCAAGGCTCGCGAGCGCCTCATGACGGTGTTCGACCTCTCACTGGAGCAGGCCAACTACATCCTCGACATGCCGCTGCGGCGGTTGACGAAGTTCTCACGGATCGAGCTGGAAGCGGAGCAGGACGAGCTGCGCAGGACCATCGACGAGCTGACCCGCATCCTGGGCGACCCGGCCGAACTGCGCGCCCAGGTGTCGCGGGAGATCGGTGAGGCCGCCCAGGCGCATGCCACGCCGCGGCGCACCCTGCTGATGGAGGGATCGGCCCCGGTGAGCGCCGCAGTGCCGCTCGAGGTCGACGACGGGCCCTGCCTGGTATTGATGTCGAGCACGGGCCTGCTCGCCCGGATGCCGGAGCCGAGCGGCAGCGCCCTGCCCACGATGGACTCGCGGTCCTCGCACGATGTCGTCGTCAGCGTGGTGCCAGCCACCACCAAGGGCGAGATCGGCCTGGTGACGTCCGCCGGACGCATCCACCGGCTCGCCGTTCTCGACCTGCCCGGCCTGCCTGCGGTCGCCGGCACACCCAGCCTGTCGGGCGGCGCGCCGCTGGGGGCGTTCGTCGACCTGCCCTCGGGCGAGCGCCCGCTGTGCCTCACGACGCTCGACGAGGCGGGTGCCCTCGCCCTCGGCACAGCGCAGGGGACCGTCAAGCGGGTCGTGCCCGAGACGCTGCAGAGCAAGTCGGCCTGGGAGGTCATCCGGCTGGACGACGGCGACGAGGTCGTGGGAGTCGCGCGCCTGCCCGAGGGTCTTGCCGAGACCGCCGACCTGGTCTTCATCACGTCCGATGCGCAGCTCCTGCGCATGCCCGCGGCCTCGGTGCGCCCCCAGGGCCGCTCGGCCGCCGGCATGGCCGGGATCCGACTGTCCCCCGGCGCAGTGGCCGTGGCATTCGCTGCCGTGCCGGCCGACGACCGCGCGCAGGTCGTGACCATCTCCGGCTCCTCCGCCGCCCTGCCCGGGACCGAGGCGGGCAGCGTCAAGGTCACGCCCCTGCTGGAGTATCCCCGCAAGGGCCGGGGCACCGCGGGGGTCCGGTGCCACCGGTTCCGGTCCGGTGAGGACCGCATCATCACTGCATGGGCCGGATCGGGGCCCGCACGTGCGGCGACGGCCTCCGGCGTCCCCGTCGCGCTGCCCGACCCCGACCCGCGTCGGGACAGTGCCGGAACGGGCGGCACCGCACCTATCGATGCCGTGGCGGGGACATGGTGACCGAGCCCTGCTCACTGCTCTCCGCGGAGATCGGCGAACCGCTGGCCGGGACCGCGCCGCACGCCCTCACCTGGGTTGCGGTGGAGCATCCCGGGCCATGGGGACGCGATGCAATCGCGGAAAGCGTCCTGCCCGATGCGACCCGCGCACTGCTGCTCGCGTTCAAGGCCGCAGGCGTGCAGGTCGTGCTCATGCGCCGGCCGGGGCGCCGCGAGGCCGCCCACGGCACCGTCGTGCTGGTGGCGCGCACCGCCCCGGGCGGGGCCTACACACGACGCGCGGTGGTGCCGGACCTGGCCGACCTCGGCGACCTGGCACGTGTCGACCCGGCGGACCTTGCCGCCGGTCGGCTGCCCGCGCTCGAGCAGGGCACCCGGGAGCCGGTCCTGCTCGTCTGCACGCATGGTCGACGGGACGCCTGCTGCGCCCGGCTCGGACGGGGCCTGCTGGACACGCTGGCCGCCCTCGCCACACCCGAGCAGTCCGCCCGGATCTGGGAGTGCAGCCACCTCGGCGGCCACCGCTTCGCCCCGGTGACCCTGAGCCTGCCGAGCGGCATGGTGCATGGTCGCGTGACGGTCGATGAGGCGGCCGCGCTGCTCGACTCCGATCGCGTGATCGTCGACCGGTTGCGTGGCCGGACCGCACTGCCCGCACCGATGCAGGCCGCCGAGATCGCCGTCCGTCAGGCGCTGGTCGAGGACCGTGCCGACGTCCTCGACGTGCTCGCCGTCGTCAACGGCCGCGCCGTGCCCGTCGACGCAGGGTGGGCGGTGCCGACCGTGGAGTCAGAGCTGGAGGTCCGGCATGCGGACGGCCGCGCGTGGCGGGTGCCCGTGCGACCGGTGACCGGTCAGCAGAGGCGGCCCGAGTCCTGCGGAGCGGAGCCGACGCCGGTGCATCGCTGGGAGACCGGAACACCCGCCGCCGCCGCGCACTGGCACTAGCCGCCGGGTCAGCCTTGCGCGATCTCCAGCATGCGGTCACGCTCGTGGATCGTCGTCCGCTCGCGTCCGGACTGCTGGCCCAGTGCCTGCTCGGCAGCATCGATGGCGTCCCACCCCGAGGTCGTGACGACGTCCACGCCGCGTGATGCCAGCAGATCCTCGATGGGCTCGGGCGATGCGGGGGCCGGCAGCACCCCGGCCCGCGCGTCGGCCAGGAGCGACTCGACCGTGCCGACCGCGTCCTTCTTGTTGGTTCCGATGATCCCGGTCGGGCCGCGCTTGATCCAGCCAGCCACGTACATGCCGCGCACCGGGGAGTCCCCGTCGACGACCCGACCGTCGACGTGGGGGATCACGTTGCGGCGCTCGTCGAACGGCAGGCCCTCCAGCGGCGTGCCGCGGTATCCCACCGACCGGACGACCAGGTCCGCCGCGATCTCCTCCATCTGGCCCGTGCCCTCCACGCCGCCATCCGGTGTCAGTCGCGTGCGCTCGACGACGACGCTGCGAACCCGGTCATCGCCGAGCAGTTCGACCGGTCGGCTCAGGAACCGCACATGGATGCGCCGGCCCCGTCCCGTATTCGGTCGGTCCGCCCATCCGCGGATCACGTCGACGTTCCTGCCCACCGCGCGATCCTCGGCAGCGAGTGCGGCGCTGGGCTCGTCCAGTTCGATCTCGTCGGGGTGGACGATCACGTCGGCGTCGATCAGCTCGCCGAGCTCCTTGAGCTCCTTGGTCGTGAAGGTCGCCTGGGCCGGACCCCGCCTGCCGAGCAGGTGCACGTCCGTGATCGACGAGGCCGCCAGGGTGTCCAGCACGTGCTGGGGCATGTCTGTGTGGTCGAGCTCGCCGACCGTCTTGGCCAGCACGCGGGTGACGTCCACGGCGACATTGCCGACACCCACGACCACTGCGGACGTGGCCGTGGGGAGCAGCCGCTCGAAGAGCTCACGGTCAGCGTCGGGATGGCCGCAGTACCACGCGACGAAGTCCGTGGCCGCGACGCTCCCGTCGAGGTCCTCACCGGGGATGCCCAGGCGCCGGTCGCGCGAGGCGCCGTAGGTGAGCACCACGGCGTCGTAGTGGGCGAGCAGTTCCGCCGTCGAGACGTCCTGGCCCACGACGACATTGCCGAGGAAGCGCACCCCGGGCTTGGCGAGCACCTTGTTCAGGGTGTCGCGGACCGAGCGGATGCTGAGGTGGTCCGGGGCGACGCCGTAGCGGACCAGCCCGAACGGGACCGGCAGCCGGTCGATGATGTCGACCTCGACGGGGATCTCGTCCTGCGACACGAGGGCATCGGCCGCGTACACGCCCGAGGGACCCGAACCGACGACGGCAACGCGCATGGCTACTCCTGTGAAAGGCCCAACAGCGACCGGGCCAACCTAAACCCTGGCCCGGGGTCCGTGGGATCCAGGTGCACGGGCACCAGCCCGACCGCCTCGGATCCGCGCAGGTTGACCGGCTGGTCGTCGACGAAGACGGTCGTCGTCGGATCGATGCCCATCCGCTCGACGATGAGCCGGTAGGCCGCCGGGTCGGGCTTGTAGACACCCTCGGTCCGGCCGTCCACGATCACGTCGAACTCCCGCAGGATCGTCATGCGCTCGAGCCACTCCCGATCGTGGAAGCTGGTCAGGTCATTGGTCAGCACCCCGACAGGGATGCCGGCGGCTCGGGCGTCGGCGATGAGCCGACGCGCGGCGGGCCGCACGAGCTCGTCTTCCGTCCCGGCGTACATCGGTGCGAAGAGTGCCGGCATCGTGGCGGGCTGTCCGGTCAGCGCGCTGAACTCCTCGGCACGCCGCGCCCAGTACTCGCGCTCGTTCATGCCCCCGGACTGGAAGGCCTGCCAGTCGGCGTCGGCCTCGGGATCGAAGGGACCGGTCCAGGCGAACTTGCCAGTGGCCAGCCCCAGGTTGCGCTCGCCCACATGGCGGAGCTCGAACGGGGTGAGGAGCACGGGCCCTCCGAAATCGAGGACCAGGGCCCTCGCCTCGCCCGCTCCCAGGGTCAGTGCTCCGCCTCGGTGATCGTGACCATGTCGAAGCGCACGACCTCGCCGAACCAGCTGCACTCCCCGCACCAGGTCATGAAGTGCCGGGCGTCGCCAGCCCAGTACTCCGTTGTGATGCCGCCGTCGGTGTCGAGGCCCTCACCGCACATGGGACAGAACCGCGGACGGTCGAGCAGGTGACGCTCGGCATCCCTGGCGAACCACGCGCTGGGCGGCGGGAGCCGGTGCGGGTCAGGCGGGAGCATCACGCTCACGCCTTCGCCTTGGCGCCCTCGCGGCGTGCCCAGGCGTCGGCGTGGAGGTCCAGCAGGGCCTGCTTGTTGGGGCTGTACCGCATGGAGCCCATCGTGATGAAGGCCTCGGCGAACTCCCGCTCGGCACCGAACTTGTCGCGCTCGCAGGGCAGCGGGATGATGTCGTGCTTCTCACGGACCGTGCCCAGGGGATCCTCGCCGGCTGCGACCTTCCTCATGTTCTCCTTGAACATCTTCCGCAGCATCGCCACGCCCGCGTCGGAGCGACCGAGATGCTCCTGCGTGCGATCGGTGATCGGGCCCTGCGAGACCCAGGCCATGATGTCCTGGCCCTCGATGTAGTCGGTGATGAAGCGGCCCTGCTCATCGCGCCACCGGTACTCGTAGACGACCGGACGGTCCTGCGGCTCCCAGACACCCGCCTCGGGTGCATGGTTGGAGTAGAAGAGCTTCCACGTGGTGGTGTCGTCGATGGGCACCCGGATCTGCATCTGGTCGATCCCCGCTCCGCCCACGCGCATGTAGAAGGGGAACACCAGCGGGTGACCGACCTTCCAGTCGTCGTTCTCCTCCGAGCCGCCCTCGAGCACACGCCTCTTGAGGATCCCCCACTCCATCTCCTCGAAGCCGGTGCGCAGGTGCTTCTTCTGGAAGGCCTTGGGTGCGTCGAACCCCTCCGTCTGCCCGAGGAACTCGAAGTAGTAGCCGTGCAGCCACTCGACGTGGTGCGGATCCACGGAGTTCTCCATGATCTGGAGCCAGTTGCAGGGCAGGGTCGCGTGGCCGACGTCCTTGACGCCGTCCATGACGAAGACGTCGAAGCGCGGCAGCTCCGGGGCGGGACTCGGCCCGACGTAGACCCAGACCATGCCGCCCATCACCTCGGCCTTGCCGACCTTCTGCTTCACGCGCGTGCGGAAGTTCTCGTTGTCCGCCTCGGCAGGCTGCTCGACGCAGTTGCCGTCGAAGTCCCACTTCCACCCGTGGTACCCGCAGCGGATGCCGTCCTCGTGAACGACGCCGTAGGTAAGGGAGGCATTGCGGTGCGGGCACGCCTCCGCCGCGATGCCGTACCGACCGCCCTTGGGCGTCTTGAACAGCGTCCAGTTCTCCCCCAGCAGACGCACCGTCTTGGTCGGGACGGTGTCGAAGTCCTGCTCGAAGGCGATGGGGTACCAGTAGCGCCGCAGCAGCTCGCCCATGGGCGTTCCCGGTCCGACGCGGGTGAGCTCCTCGTTCTGTTCGACGGTCAGCATCGTGGTGTCCTCTCGTGGTGCGGTGGTGCATCGATCGGTGGTGAGTGCCGTGCAGGCTGTTGGATCCCTACGCGGTTCCGTCGGGCGGGCCCTGGTGCCTCCCGCCCGACGGAACCCATGGTGCAGTGCTCGGTGGTCAGACCAGCGTGACCACGCCGTTGGTGCCGTCGACGCGGATCCGGTCGCCCGTCTTGATCGTCGACGTGGCAAACCCGGTACCGGTGACAGCCGGGAGGCCGTACTCGCGGCAGACGATGGCGGCGTGGCTCATCATGCCGCCGGTGTCCGTGACGGTCGCCTGGATCTTGCCGAAGATGGGCGCCCACGACGGTGCCGTGAGGGGGGCGACCAGGATCTCGCCCTCCTGGACCTCGCTGATCTGGTCCGGGGAGAAGATGACCCGGGCCAGGCCCTCGACGACGCCCGGCGAGGCCGACATGCCGCGCAGCTCGCCGTCCTCGCCCGCTCCGCCGCCGAGCCAGGCGCTAACGCTGTCGGTGGTGATGCCCCACAGCATGACGGTGAACGGCTCGGTGATGACCTCCGGCGGCACGCCCATCGCCGGCGTCGGCTTCCACGCGGCGAGGGCCGAGTGGATCCTCCGGCGCCGCTCGATCTCCTGCGGCCAGTGGGAGGGACCGGCCGCGGGGGCCGGGGTCGCCCACGAGTGGAAGTAGTCGAACAGGGCGTCCTCCACCTCGGTGCGCTTGAGGAAGAAGATGTCGTTCGCCTCGGTCCAGAAGCCCTCCTTGACGAACAGCTCGCCCAGCTGGCGCATCTTCCGCCAGATCACCGAATGGCTCCAGTGCTCGACGTAGAAGTTGTGGTTCTCGACGTACGGGAACACCACGCGGGCCAGGCCCAGCTTGCCCTGGAATGCCTCGCGGTCCGCATCGCTGGGGAGCAGCTCGGCGTACTCGTTGACGATCCGGTCGCGCTCCGCCCGGATGGCCTCCATCGGCCGCGCGAGATCCTCGCCCTTCTGCAGCTTGCTGATGTAGTTGCTGATGAAGTCGAACGGGATCTCGACGTTCTCGATCCAGATCTTGTCGGAGTGGTAGAAGCCCGAGCCGGTCGAGAAGTTGAACCACGGCTCCGCGGACTCCTGGAACGAGGCGATCCAGGCGTTGCCCGCGTCGCTGCCCTTGAGGATCTGGCATGTGGCGTCCACATCGCCCGTGGCGAACGCCTCGGCAATTCCCGAGTCGAGGGCGAGGCGCGCAAGGCGCTTCAGCTCCTCGTCCGGACGGAACAGGTCGACCTCGACACCGGCGACCATCTTGGCGATCGCCAGGTCCGGGATGTTCGGCCAGGACTGCTTGCAGAAGCCGAAGAAGTCCAAGTAGGCCGCATAGCCGAGGTTGAGAAACTCGAAGTGGTACTGCCACAGCTTGAGCGCGAGGTCCAGGAGCTTGTGGTAGTCGGCCTGGATCTTCCAGCCGGATCCCAGGCCCGCACCCGACTTGACGATGCCGTCAGCGTCCTCGAGCTCGGGCAGCGGGTCGAAGTCGATGGTCTCGAGCTCCTTGACGAGATCGCGGATCTTCACCATCCACTTGTCGTACAGGTCGTTCCAGTTCATGAAGTAGAAGCCGGCACGATCCATGAAGTTCGCCACGCGGGCCTCGATGTCGGCCTCCGGGGCCGGAACAGGAGTGAGGTAGGCGTAGCCGTTCAGGATCCGGAAGTCGATGCCGTTGGCAGGCGGGACCTGCAGGTGCCGGGTGTTGTACTGCGAGAGCGATGTGATCGCGTACTCGAACAGCGTCGCGTCCCAGGGGCGCAGGGCCGTGGGCCAGTGGACGCCGTCCTGGAACCAGAACATGGAGTCCTCATATGCGCGTCGCCCCTCGGAGAACAGCGACGAATAGGTGTACAGCTGCTGCCAACCCTCGGCACCCTCGGGTGCCGCGATGTCGAAGGGGCTGGGGAACCGATCTGCCATGCGAACTCCCTTGAGTGTCGTGACTGGTGGTGGGTCGTACCGTGCTGGGGCTCGTGCTGTGCTAGCTCTTGCGACTGTTCAGCGGGTTCATGAGCGTGGAGACGATGCTGGACATCATGTCTGCTCCGGCTGCGGGAGACGGGGCTTCTGCCGACTTCTTGCTCCACACCGTCTCGGGCCGCGCCTGGAGCAGCACGATCGCGCTGTCCTGTCCGAGGTCGGCGTCGACGGCCCACTCGATGTCCTGCGGGCATCCGTAGTGCCGCTCGGCGGTGCGGGCCAGGCGCGCGATGGCCTTGATCTGGTCGTCGGTAAGGGATGCGGCGGATGCGCGCTCCCCCTCCAGTGGCCTCTTGACGACGCGATCACCGCCGTCGAGCGTGAACTCGACCTCCTTGGCGCAGACACGCCGCCGGGTGATCTCGTACAGGACCTTGTCGACGAGGAAGTTGTCAGGGGTGACTTCACCGGAGACGACACCCTCGCCGAACCCCCAGGCCGAGTCGATGGCGATCGTCGAACGGTCGCCGTCCGACGGGTTGAGCGTGAAGGCCACCCCGGCGGACACCGGGCGGACCATCTTCTGGATCACCACGCTCATCTCCACCGTGCGGTGCTCGTAGCCCATCTCGACGCGGTAGCAGGTGGCGCGATCGGTGAACAGGGACGCCCAGCAGCGCCGCACGGCGTCCACGACATCATCTGCACCGCGCACCCACAGGTATGTGTCGTGCTCGCCTGCGAAGGAGGCGTCCGGGGAGTCCTCGCTGGTCGCCGACGACCGGACGGCGACGGGGACGTCGGACACCCCGCAGCGGCGGCACAGTTCCGCGTAGGCGTCCCGCAGCGACTGCTCCACGTTCGCAGGGACCGGCATCCGGGTGATCTGCTCGCGGATCTGCCCGCAGCGGTCCGCGACCATGCCCGTGTCGTCAGTGTCGAGGCCGTGCAGCAGTCGCGCGAGCGTCGCGTCGAGGTCGGCCGCATCACGCGAGTCCCGGAACGCCGCCGTGGTCAGGGCGAAGCCGGGTGGCACCGGCAGGCCGGCGCCGGTCATCTCCCCCAGGCTCGCCGCCTTGCCGCCGACCTCCGGCTTCAGGCCCTCCCAGTAGCCCTCGAACCACATCACGTAGCCGCTCATGCCGAGACCTCCTTCGCCCTCAGGGATGAGGGCACAGCGCTGCCCGACAGCCCCTCCCACCAGTCCGGCAGCTCGTCCAGCGCCGGCACCTGCACCTCGGAGACCCGGTTCCGGTACGCCAGGAAGGCCCCGGTGTCACCCTCGAGGAGCTTCACGATGACCTCCTCGGTGTTGTAGGGCTCGCCAGGGTCGTACCCGTGGGCGGCCATCGCGAAGACGCGGATGGGCCCGGAGTGCGTCGCGACGATGATGCGGTCGCCGGGGGTCCCCTCGCGCACACGACGGATGCCGGCCCAGAATCGGCGGATGGTGGCCGACGGCGGCTCGAAGCACAGCATCGGTATCTGCGTCCAGTACGTGATGGGGTCGCCGCCGCCCTGCTGGGTCCGCCAGAACCGGTCGATCTCGACCAGCCACAGCGGGCGATCACCGTGCGCCACCCGCTCGTACCGCTCCATCTCCTTCTGGTAGAGCCGGAAGGCCCCCGTGACGTCGCGCAGTCCCTCCGGGGTCCAGACCTGGAAGTTGCGGAACTCCTCCATGCCCTCGATCTCGGCCGAGACGTCCGCCGAGCGTCCCCACATGGTCAGGCCGTCGAGCAGGCCCTTGCGGATCTGCTCCGCGGTCTGCCGGGCGCGGTTGGTCTCCGCGCACACGATCCGGATGCGCTCGCCCTCACGCACGCCCTTGCTGATGTCGAAGCCGCGACGGTGGGCCTGCCAGCTGCCGAGCGGGGTGAGCCCGCTCTCGGTGCTGTACCCCTGGGTCTCGCCATGCCGGATGATGTGCACCTGCGTGACCGTCCTGGGTCCGGCGGCAGCGGTGTCGGGCGGCACGATCTCCTTGGACTTCGTCTGGCGGGCGCGGGCCTGCGTGACGCCGAGGTCCGAGCCCTGCCACTCGGGCACGGGCTGCTCGAGCGGGTTCGCTCCCGTACGCCGGTCGCGGAAGCGGCGCAGGTAGAGCGGCGCATCCGACTCGCCACCGCGATCGTCCACCTCGTGCGGCTTGCCACCGCGGCCCTCGCGGTCGAGGTAGCGCTGCAGGTAGGCCGGAGCATCGTTGCGCTCGGTCCGCGGGAGCGCGGCCGGCGGCTGGAGCTCGGATGTCGTCATCATCGCCTCTCAGCTGTGCACGGTCAGGAATCGCTGGTTCACGACGCCGTCGTAGTAGAAGATGGCTCGCCCCATCTCCGCCTCGGTCCACGTGACGGGCGGCTCGTCCGGGTCGACCCAGTAGCCACCGGTGAACGCCTCGTTGCGGTTGCCCGCCGGGTCGAAGAAGTAGATGCAGTGGCCACGCGTGGCACCGTGCCGCGTCGGGTTCGTCTCGATCCGCACACCGTGGTACGCGAGAACGTCGGCTACCTCACGGATCGCATTCCAGTCGTCGACCCACCACGCGAAGTGGTGCAGGCCCCGGTCCTGCCCGGTGACCAGGGCGATGTCGTGGCTGTGGTGCGAGTGCTCCAGCCACGTCGCCACCTGGAACCCGTCGTCACCGAGGATCTGCTCCGTCAGGTGGAAGTCGAGCACGTCGACGAGGAAGGACGTGTTGCCCGCGACGTCCTCGCAGGTGAGGAACACGTGGTCCAGGCGCGGCGGCGCGAATCCCACGAGGCCGATGGGCCGCGGCGGGGGGTTGGTGTTGGGCAGCAGGTTCCCGACCTGCTCCATGCCGTGGACGAGCTCCATCACATGGCCGCTCGGCATCGTGAAGCGGATGGCCTCGCCGTGTCCGGGTCCTATCTCGCCGGCGGCGAAGCGCACGACATCGACGCCCGCGGCCTCGAGGCGACCGGCGTAGTGGTCGAGGTCTGCACGCTCGGAGACCTTCCAGCCCATGTGGTTCAGGCCGTAGGTGGGCGCGAACGTGAGGATGAGCGAGTGGTGCTGGTGCTCGTCCCAGCACTTCAGGAAGACGCGGTCGGGCTCCCGGGCGGTCTCGTACATGCCGACCACCTCGGTGTAGTACGCGGTGGCCAACTCGAGATCCGGCACGCGGATCTCGACATGGGAAAGTCTCAGGATGCTCATGTGTGCACCGTCATGAAGCGCTGGTTCACTTCACCCTCGTAGTAGAAGACGGCCCGGCCGATGTTGTCCTCGGTCCAGGTGATGGTCGGGAAGTCCGGATCGGGCTTATAGCCGCCGGTGAACACCTCGTTGCGCGTGCCCAGTGGGTCGAAGAAGTAGATGGTGTTGCCGCGGGTGATCCCGTGGCGCGTCGGACCGACGTCGATCTGGATCCCGTTGTAGGCGAGGATGTCGGCCGACTTGCGCACGTGATCCCAGTCGTCGAGCCACCACGCGAAGTGGTGCAGGCCGCCGTTGCGACCCGACACGATGGCGAGGTCGTGCGGGCGGCCGGACGTCTCCATCCAGACCGCCATCTGGTGCCCAGCCCCGTCGATGAGCTGCTCGGTCAGGCGGAACCCGAACACGTCCTGGTAGAACTGCGCCGAGTCGCCCACCTCCTCCGCGGTCACCAGCACGTGGTCCAGCCGTGGAGGTGCGATGCCCCGCAGTCCCTCCACGAAGGGAGCAGGGTTGATGCGTGCCGTCGCGCGGCCGGTCATCTCGACGTCGTGGACCAGTTCCATCTGCTGGCCCGAGGGCGTCTCGAACCGGATCGACTCCCCCTGGCCCACCGACTCGCCCTTGGAGACGCGGCGGACGGGGAACCCGTAGCGCTGGACGGCGTTCTCGAAGTCGTCGAGGTCGGACTCCCGCTCGACCTTGAAGGACATCTGGTCGAAGCCGACCCGCGGGCCGTAGATGAGCCGGAGGGAGTGGTGGTTGGGCTCGTCCCAGCACTTGAGGTAGACCGAGTCGTCGTCGCGCTCGACCTCGAGCAGCCCGATCACCTCGGTGTAGTACGCCGTGGCCAGGTCCAGATCGGTCACCGTGACGTCGACGTGGCCCAAGCGCAGGATTCCCATGGCTCCTCCGGTCTGCTCGCTGTGCGGTCCTGTCGCGGTGGCATGTGACCAAGACCACGATGTGCGGGAGGCTAGGCACAGGGTGTCCCGCATGGAAGCACAATGTCCCCATATGCGGGACGCTCGTGCTAGCGTCCGGGCCCATGGAGCCCGAGGTGCCCACGGAGCGGGGAGGGCCTGCAGGTGACCCGGCCGGGATGCGCGCGGCGATGGCCGCCTACATCGCCTCGCTCCACCGCGCCTACCTCGACGCCATCGTCGGACTGACCCCCGGGGACCGCGCCCGGCTGCCCCTCCTGCGCGCCGGCCGCTTCACGGTCGCCGCTGTCGGGGCCCGCAACCTGCACGTGGTCGGGACGACCGACGCCCTGCCCGCACCTGCCGGCCCCGAGGTCGTGATCGACGGGCGCGAGGGGGACCTGGAGTGGGTCGTGCGCTTCTTCGACCCGGTCGTGCTGCCCGCCCTGGGCATGCTGGACGACACCTCACCCGGCTCCGGAGAGCGGATCCGGGGGCTCCTGGGGCTGAGCACGATCGTCTACCACCTGACGGTGCCGCCGGGCGGGGGCCTGACCGCCCATCACGCGCAGCACGCGGGAACCGGCCTGGCCCACACGCATGCGGCAGCCGTCCGCGACTACGACGCCCTCACCCACCTGCTCCCCCGCCAGGAGCGGCTCGTCGCCGAGATGCGCGCCGCCGAGCTGTCCGACCTCGGTGCCGCCACCCTGCTCCTCGCGCGAGCCATCGCACCGGGCGACGACCAGCTCGCCGGCTGGGACCTGTCCACCACACCTCCGGAGCAGTCACGACGACGACTGCTGGCCGTCTCCCGGGAGCCCCGATGACCCCCGGTGCGCGCGAGGAGCCGTCAGCGGATCCACCCGAGGTCAGGGAGGGAGGCGAGGGCCGGCAGCACTCGTCGCTGTCGAGCGTGCGGAACGCGGCCCGCGTGCTCAAGGAGTTCTCCTACGGCCGGCGCGAGATCGGAGTCACCGAGCTGTCCCGACGCCTCGGCATCGGCAAGAGCACCGCACACCGGCTCCTCCACACGCTCGCCGAGGAGCGGCTGCTCGAGCGCGATCCGCACACAGGGGCCTACCGGCTCGGCCTCGCCATGTACGAGCTCGGGTCGGTGGTCTCGGCACACACCGACCTGCACGAGGCATGCAGCCCGGTGATGGATCAGCTGCGGAACGCCACCCGGGAGACCGTGCAGGTGGCTGTGCTAGACGGTCGCGAGGTGGTGTACGTCGAGCGCCGCGAGAGCCCTGAGGCTCTTCGGCTCTTCGGTCGCGTCGGGCACCGCAACCAGGCGCACTGCACCAGCACCGGGAAGGTGCTCCTCGCCTTCCTGCCGCCCCCGGACCTCGAGGCGGTCCTGGCGGACTGGACGCTCACGGCGCAGACGCCGCACACGATCACCGACATGCAGCGACTGCGCGCGCAGCTGGCGGCGGTTCGCCAGCAGGGCTGGGCCGAGCAGGTCAACGAGACCGAGATGGGTGCTGCATCGATCGCCGCCCCGATCCGCAATGGGCTGGGCACGGTCGTGGCCGCGCTGTCCATCGCCGGCCCGGTGCAGCGCATGTCCGGGGAGTCACTGCGCCGCATGTCGCGGCCGCTGCTCGAGGCGGCAGGCGGTATCAGCAGGCGAATGGGGTTCCGCGATGCGGGACCGCGCACTGCCCTCACCGGCTCGTCCTGATAGGCAGTACCCCGGCGATGGGGCAGACGTTCCAGCACACGCCCGCCGACCCACGCACGATCGACAGGAGCGCAGCGTGACCCTCACCGACGAGCAGGCGCGCGCGCACGCGCAGGCACTGCTGCGGGCGCGCGACACGGGCGTGCCGATCGACCCCTTCACGCAGGCCCAGCCCGACCTCGGTATGGCCGACGGCTACGCGATCCAGACCCACCTCGTGCGCTCCCTTCTGGAGCGCGGCGAGTCGATCGTGGGCTACAAGCTCGGGCTCACCTCGCGTCCGATGCAGGAGCTGCTGGGCGTGGACTCGCCGGACTTCGGTCCGGTGTTCGCATCAGGCGTGTTCGGCGACGGGGCGGTGCTGCCCGCCGACGGCTTCATCGCGCCGCGCGTGGAGGCCGAGATCGCCGTGGTGCTGGAGTGCGACCTGTCCGGCCCAGGATGCACGGCGGCCGATGCGCTCACCGCGACGCGGGGGCTGGTGGCCGCGGTGGAGATCGTGGACTCGCGCATCGTGGACTGGCGGATCAGGCTGGCCGACACAGTGGCCGACCTGGCCAGCGCGGGTGCGATCGCGCTGAGCTCGCTCGTGGTGCCGGTCGAGGGCTTCGACCCGCGGCTTCTGGGGATGGTGTTCACCCGCAATGGCGAGCTGGTCGCGTCGGGTGCGGGTGCGGCGGCACTGGGTGACCCGATGGCGGCCGTCGCGTGGCTCGCAAACACGCTGGGCCCGATGGGGGTCGTCCTCCCGGCGGGCAGCGTGGTGATGACCGGTGCGCTGCACGCCATGGTGCCGATCTCTCCGGGTGACGTCTTCCGGGCCGAGTTCGACCGTCTGGGCCCGATCACGATCAGAATGGCGAGGGACTGACCATGCGCTGCGCGATCCTGGGGTCCGGGAACATCGGCACGGACCTGATGATGAAGCTGCTGAAGGGCACCGACGCGTCGGGTTCCGGCTCGACGCGGCTGGAGCTGGCGGCGCTCGTGGGCATCGACCCGGACTCCGACGGCCTGGCACGTGCGCGCAGGATGGGCATCGAGGGCCCGCATGAGGGGCCGCAATGGATCCTCGACCACGCAGATGGCATCGACCTGGTGTTCGACGCGACGAGTGCCTACGTGCACAAGGCGCACGCGCAGGCGTACGCGGATGCGGGCATCGTGGCGGTCGACCTCACGCCCGCGGCGGTGGGGCCGAAGGTGATCGCGGCGGTGAACCTCACCGAGCACCTGGGGGCGCCGAACATCAACATGGTGACGTGCGGGGGCCAGGCGACCACACCGATGGTGTACGCGGTCCGGCGGGCGGTGGAGTCGCTGCCGTATGCGGAGATGGTCTCCACGGTCTCCAGTCGCAGTGCGGGCCCGGGGACCCGGCAGAACATCGACGAGTTCACCAAGACGACGAGCACGGCACTGCGCGAGATCGGCGGCGCGCAGACGTCCAAGGCGATCATCATCCTGAACCCCGCCGAGCCGCCGATCATGATGCGGAACACCGTGTTCGCCGGCCTGCCCGAGGGCACGGACCATGACGCGGTGCTCGCGTCCATCCTGCAGATGGAGAAGGACGTGCAGAAGTACGTGCCCGGCTACCGGCTCAAGAACCCGCCGGTGATCGAGGAGGGCCCCTACAACACTCCCGGCGGCGTGGTCCCGCACCGGGCGGTGATCCTGCTGGAGGTCGAGGGCGCCGGTGACTACCTGCCGCCCTACGCGGGGAACCTCGACATCATGACCGCCGCTGCACAGCGCATCGGCGAGGCGATCGCACTCCACCGGGCGGGAGTCTCCGCATGACCACCACCACGCCGGACTACCGGCTCATCGACTCGACCCTGCGGGACGGCTCGCACGCGATCAGCCACCAGTACTACGAGCAGGACGTCGTGCGGATCGTGCGCGGCCTGGACGCTGCCGGGGTGCAGGTCATCGAGATCGCGCACGGCGACGGCATCGGCGGCTCGAGCTTCAACTACGGGTTCAGCGCCGTGCCCGAGAAGGAGCTGATCGCCCGCGCATGCGAGGTGACCACGAACGCGAAGATCGCCTGCCTGCTGCTGCCCGGGATCGGCCTTGCCGACGACCTGCGCGAGGTCAACGAGATGGGGGTGCAGGTCG
>JAFMFD010000082.1 GCA_017856385.1 Actinomycetota bacterium | reverse complement strand
GCGAATACGCACACGAACCCGAACCACTCACGGCCATCGGCCACGACCCCCCGCCGTACTGATGGGCAGGAGTGTCATGGATTCCGATGTCGATAACCGCCGGATCAGTCGCCGCAGCATGTGGCTGCTGCTTGTCAGCGCGACCGTCAGCCTGGTCGTCTCTGCGCTGCTGTTCGACGACGGTGCGATCCTGCGGCCCGACAACCTCGGCAGGCTCGTCCTCGGCACCGTGCTGCTCACCCTGGGTGGCGCGATGGCCACCCTTGCTGTGCTCGAGGCCTGGCGGCCGGTTCAGCGCATCACAACGCGTCTGCAGGATCCCCCGCCGGGCCGACGTGGTCGGCCAGCCACTCCACGAGCGGACGCATCGCCCGCCAGCCGGAGCGCACAGTCGTGAATGCCTTGCGCGTGCCGAGCCACGGCTCGACCGGATAGGTGCGCGAGACGGTGAGCATCTTGTTGCGCAGCAGGTCCAGGCGCGGGTGGTCGGCATCGACGCCGCGCGGCCGGGTCTTCATCGGACGGCCGTCGATCTCCCACGAGCGGCGCAGCGACCGCAGGATCCGCTCGAGTTCCGCTCCGGCAGGGCCCTCGACGGACTCCCGGTACCGGGCGACCTGCCGACCCAGCGGTGCATACCAGCCACCGGCGACCATCAGGCCCGAGGCGGACACCTGCACGTAGTACGCGATGGCGTCCTCGACCTGGACCACCCCGCCCTGATGGTCCTTGATCGGATCAGCGCCCTTGTGGAAGCGCGTGTCGCGGTAGGGCCGGAACACATGCGGAGCGCCGAACTCGTCGGTGAGTTCTGCGAGCAGTGCGACCATCGGCGCCTTCACGTAGGTCAGGTACTCACCCTTGTGGTCCTGCCACCAGGCGCGGGAGTTGTTCTCCGCGAGGGCGTCGTAGAACTCGAACCCCTGGGCCGGGAAGCCGGTGAACTCAGCAGGCGGTGAGCCGGCGGCGGGTCGACGTGCGGTCACAGCACCATCCTGCCGCCGAACGCACCGCCGCCGCATCATGGGTCGTTACGCTGCGGCTCATGAGCCAGCCGACCGAGCAGCAGTCCGTCATCAAGGTGCGCGAGGCACTCGCCCGCCTCGGGGCGAAGGGCGAGGTTCGCGCCCTGGATGACAGTGCACGGACGGCCAAGGAGGCCGCGGAGGCCCTGGGTATCGAGGTCGGGCAGATCGCGAGCTCGCTGATCTTCCTCGCGGACGGTGCGCCCGTGCTCGTGATCGCCTCCGGAGGCCACCGCGTCGACACCGTCCAGCTGGCCGCCGTACTCGAGGTCAGCGAAATCGCCAAGGCCAACGCCGACGATGTGCGCGCGGCCACCGGCTTCGCCATCGGCGGCGTCGCCCCGGTCGGGCACCCCGAGCCGCTGCGCGCCATCGTCGACGTGGCACTGTCGCAGTACGACGAGGTGTGGGCCGCTGGCGGCCACCCGCACTACGTCTTCCCGACCAACTACGACGAACTTCTGCGCATCACCTCTGGCGAGGCCGCCGAGGTCGGCCTCTGACGACAGGTACCGGATGGGTCGTGGGCGATCGGTTCGTGAATTCCGCGATCGGAAGGCAGGTCGATCAGGCGATGATGCCGAGCTCGGTGAGTCGCGCCTCGAGGTCGGGATTCGACGGCTCCACCAGGTGACTGCCGTCGGGCAGGACCACCACCGGGATCGACTGACGCCCGGCAATGGCGATGGCCTCGTCGCGCAGGGCATCGTCATGCTCGACGTCGAGGTACAGGTAGGCGACGCCCAGCGCGTCGAGCTGCGCCTTCGTCCTGCGGCAGTCCCCGCACCAGTCGGCTCCGTACATGCGAATCTCCATGGCGCATTTCTACCGGACCACGGACTTCCCGTCCGGCCGGATCACGGACTACCCGTCACCCGGATCACGGACTACCAGTCGCCCGGATCGCGCAGCAGGAGCCTGGCGAACGACTCGATGAGCGCATCGCCTGCGTCGACCGGGAGCAGTCCGTCGACCATGAGGCTCGCGACACCGTGCGTCGCACCCCACACCGTGATGTCGAGGCCCTCGCGGGTCCCGGCCACGAGCAGTCCGCGTGCCTCGAGGTCATCGAGCGCGGCACACAGCTTGATGTACGGGCCCCGGTCCCCGGGCAGGTCGCCCGCCTTCATGCAGATCGGCCCGAACACCAGGCGGAACAGGTGCGGGTCCTCGACCGCGAAGGCGAGGTACGCCCGGCCGAGCCCGGCGAACCGACGGCGCGCTGCCTCGTCCGAGCCTGCCGGATGCGCCGCCAGCGCACGCGCCATGCGCTCGTCGAGGGCGGCAAGGCCGCACTCCCCGACCGCGAGCAGGAGGGCATCCTTGTCGGCGAAGTGGTTGTAGGCAGCACTCGGCGAGACGTCGAGTGCCTGGGCGATCGCGCGGAGCGAGACCTGCTCTGCGCCACGCTCCCGCACGGCGGCGAGTGCGCAGTCGACCATGGCCTCGGCCAGTGCGCCATGGTGATAGCCGCGACCTGTCACGCCCCCATATTGACACTGTTCACACTCCATGCCAAGGTCCGGGTATGAACAGGGTTCACATCGAGCCGGGTCACCAGCAGTCGCCGACGCGACCCGGCCCCTTCCACCGGCTTGGCGCGTTCGTCGCCCGCCACCGCTGGCCGGTGCTTATCGCGTACGCCGTACTCGCCGTCGTCGTCGGCGCCCTCGGCGTGCAGGTCTTCGGCGCTGTGAAGAGCGAGGGGTTCGCCGACCCCAACGGCGACGCGGCACGTGCAGCCGCGTACCTCGAGGACGACTTCGGGACCACGGACCCGGCCGTCGTGCTCGTCCTGACCGCACCCTCGGACGTCGACACCGATGCGGCCGCCGCCACCGAGCTGCTCGACGAGGTCGCCGCCACTCCCGGAGTCGACAACGTGGTCTCCTACTGGTCCACCGGCGCCCCCCAGCTGCGCGGAGAGGATGGCCGCACGGCGCAGGCCTTCGTCTATGCCGATGCCGATGCCGATCGCGAGCAGGTGTCGATGGATGTCGTCGAGGGGTTCACCGGCGCGCAGGGTGGCCTCGTCGTCTACGCCTTCGGAGGGGAGGCCATCGGCAACGCGTTCACCGAGCTGATCTCCGGGGACATCGCGCGCGCGGAGAGCGTCGCCGTTCCGCTGACGGCCATCCTGCTCGTCTTCGTCCTCGGCTCAGTCGTCGCCGCGGGGCTGCCCTTCCTCGTCGCCGGAGGAACAATCCTCGGCAGCTTCCTCGTGCTCTACGTCATCTCGCTGTTCACCGACGTCTCGATCTTCTCGCTCAACCTTGTCACCGGCCTGGGCCTGGCCCTCGGCATCGACTACGCACTGCTGATCATCAACCGGTTCCGCGAGGAGCTCGGCTCAGGACGATCCGTCCCGGATGCCGTCGCCACGACCGTGAACACCGCCGGCAAGACGGTGTTCGTGTCCGGCCTGACCGTCGCCGTCGCGCTCGCCTCGCTGCTGTTCTTCCCGCAGTACTTCCTGCGGTCCTTCGGCTACGCCGGCATCGCGGTCAGCCTGCTCGCCGTCATCGGAGCACTCACCGCCATCCCGGCGCTCCTGGCCATCCTCGGCCCGCGCGTCGACAAGCTCAAGGTGCGGCGCGGCGACCTCCGGCCCAAGGACGACGGGGGCTGGGCCAGCCTCGCACGCTTCGTCATGCGTCGACCGTGGCCCGTGCTGCTGGCCTCGATCGGCCTGCTCGTCGTCCTCGCCTCCCCCGCGCTCGGCGCGGTGTTCGGGCAGGTCGACGAGCGCGCCCTTCCCGCAGACGATCCGGTGGCACAGGCGGGCGAGCTCCTGCGGCAGCAGTTCCCCGGCAACGAGAACGCGCCGTACCAGATCGTGCTCCTCGACGCGGGATCGCCCGAGGAGGTCCTCGCCTACGCCCAGGAGGTCTCCCGCCTCGACGAGGTCGCTCGGGTCACCACGCCCGGGGAGATCGTCGTCGACGGTCAGGTCGTGGCCCCCAACCCCGATCCCGCGACGTGGACGTCCGGTGACGATGTGCGCCTGGCGGCCGTGGGCACCGTGCCGCCGATCGATCCCGCCGGAGAGGCACTGCTCTCCGACATCCGGGCGATCCCCGCCCCGGCCGGCGAGGTCGTCGTCGGCGGAGTCGCTGCGGAATGGGGCGACGCGACGTCGAGCATCGTCGACCGCTTCTGGCTGGTGGTCGCCTGGCTGGCCCTGACCACCCTCGTCATCCTGTTCCTCTACACCGGGAGCCTGCTCATCCCGGTGAAGGCGTTCCTGCTCAACCTGCTGAGCCTGTCGGCAGCCCTCGGCGTGCTGGTGTGGGTCTTCCAGGAGGGACGCCTGTCATGGCTCACCGGCGAGTACACCGTCACCGGGACGATCGACATGTCGACCCTCGTCCTCGTCGGCGTGATCGCCTTCGCGCTGTCGATGGACTACGAGGTCTTCATGCTGTCCCGAATAACCGAGGAGCACGCCGCAGGGAAGGACACCACGGATGCCGTCGCCTTCGGCCTTCAGCGCACAGGGCGCATCATCACCGCCGCTGCGCTGCTCATCGCCATCGTCTTCGCCGCATTCCTCACCAGTGGGGCGACGAACATCAAGCAGCTGGGCCTCGGCGTGACGGTCGCGATCCTGCTCGACGCGACGGTCGTGCGCGCACTGCTCGTGCCGGCGTTCATGCGGATCGCGGGTCGCGCGAACTGGTGGGCGCCGGGCTGGCTGAAGCGCGTGCACCAGCGCGTCGGCCTGCAGGAGGGATGAGGCGCCCCCGACTCACGTCCTGCTCACGGGGATCACGACCTCGTTGCGCCGCGCGAACGGCGGCTTCCACGGCGGGTCGAAGCGCGCCCACCGCGGATCGCCCGTGGGCTCCCAGCCCTGCTCGCCCATGACCCGGCGGAGCTCCTGCGTGCGATCCGCGACATTCCGCTCCGTCCAGCGGCCCGACCAGCGGATGGCCGCGGCGGTCTCGCCGGGCAGCGCCCGCAGGGTGACGCGGGGATCCGTCGGCACGGGGTAGCCCTCAAGCGGGCGGCCCGCCGGCAGCACGAAGGACACCGTCCACCGGTCACCCGCCGCCTGCTGGAGCACCGGTGCCGTCATCGCGAGGGACTCCCCGGTGGACTGCTGGAGCACGGGGGCCGTCATCGCGAGGGACGACGAGGTCGTGTTCGCGCCCGAGATGTATGACACCAGCGGCCGGAACGCGGATGTCCCCGCCTGCTCCATACTGCCCTCGACCACGACGTCGGCAACGACGCAGGGCGCGTACTCGCGGAGCTCGACGCCGTCGACCGACTCGAGGACGCGGTACTCCTGCTGCTCGGTCACGGAACTCCCTTGTTGATCGACTCGTCGATTCGCTCGTCAATCGACTCGCTGCTCGCCATCCTCGCACTCGGGCGCATCCGCGTCGCGCGGGCTAGGCTGGAGTGAATCGACAAGGGGGCACCATGACCACGGCGGACTCGCTGTACGACCTGGCTTTCACGGACAACCACGGCCGGAAGGTCAGCCTCTCGGAGTTCAGCGGTCGTCCGGTGCTCGTGGTGAACACCGCCAGCAAGTGCGGATTCACCCCGCAGTACGACGCACTGCAGAAGCTGCACGAGGAGCTTGGGCCCCAGGGCCTGGTCGTGCTGGGCTTCCCCTGCGACCAGTTCGCGCACCAGGAGCCTGGCGACGACACCCAGATCGAGGAGTTCTGCCGGGTCAACTACGGCGTCACGTTCCCACTCTCGACCAAGGTCGAGGTCAATGGCAAGGGCACCCATCCCGTCTTCGCGTACCTCAAGGACCGTGCTCGCGGCGTGCTGGGATCGGGCATCAAGTGGAACTTCACCAAGTTCCTCGTCGCACCCGACGGCGTCACCGTCCGGCGATACGCACCGAAGACGTCGCCCAGCGAGATCGCGGACGACATCCGCCCGATGCTCCCGCAGGCCTGACCGCGCCGAGCTGATCGCGACGGACTCGGCTGCGCCCTTCCGTGTTGCGGGATCCCTCCGCAGCGCGGACGATCAATTCATGAGTGACATGACCTGCCCCAAGTGCCACGGCTCCATGCGCACCTACGAGCGCAACGGGGTCCACATCGACCAGTGCACGGAGTGCCGAGGCATCTTCCTCGACCGCGGCGAGCTCGAGCACCTCATCTCTGCGGAGGCCGCGTGGCAGGCGGCGCCGTCGGCTCCGGCCGCTCCCCCGCCGCCCCAGCACTCGTCGGGCCACGGCTCGTCCAAGGGTGGGTACTACAAGCGCAAGAAGTCGTTCTTCGAGGAGCTCTTCGACTGATCGGCAGATGGTGCGACGAACCCACCCCGCGTGAGGGGCGCCTGACCTAGTCTCCTGTGGTGCCCTACGGACCGACTCCTGTCTTCGAGACCCCTCCCACCGGTGGCCTGAGCGACTACGTGCACGGCCTGGGCGTCGCCGAGCGGGCCGCGCGAGGTCGTGCTGCCCGCAAGACGCGTGCCCGAAGAGACCTCGGCATCGTCGCGGATCTCCAGCGCGATCCGTGCGCGATCCTCAGCGCGCAGGAGCAGGTGCGCGTCCCGAACCTGGTCAGCCTGCGCCACCAGCGCATGGGAGCCGACCCGTTCGCCTTCCTGCGCGGCTCGGCCGCCGTCATGGCGGCGGACCTGAGGTCCCAGCCCACGACCGGCCTGATGACCCAGTTATGCGGCGATGCGCATCTGGCCAATCTCGGGATGTTCGCCGGGCCGGACCGCAGGATCATCTTCGACATCAACGACTTCGACGAGACCGCCCCCGGCCCGTTCGAATGGGACGTCCTCAGGCTCGCCACCAGCTTCGCCGTCGCCGCCACCGCCACCGGCCATCAACGCGCACTGGCCACCGAGCTCCCAGCCATCGTCGCCACCGCCTACCAGCAGGCCATGGCGATGTTCTCGTCCATGAACGACCTCGACGTCTGGTACTACCGGATCGACACCGACCTCATGCGGCGCTGGGCTCGCGAGTGGGCCTCGGGCAAAGCGGCCGAGCGCGCCGTCACGGAGAGCGAGGCACAGGCGCGATCCCGCGATCGCTGGTCCGCGGTGCGCTCGCTGACCTACCTCGACGGGGATCGGCGCCGCTTCAAGAGCCGGCCACCGCTCCTGACCCCCCTCGAGGCCGACCCCGAGGTGCGATCCGTGGTCGGCATGATGTTCCACGCCTACCGCTCGACCCTTCAGCCCGACCGACGCGAGCTCCTCGGCCGCTACTTCGTCATCGACGTCGGTCACAAGGTGGTCGGTGTCGGCAGCGTGGGGCTGCTCGCGTTCGTCCTGCTGCTCCAGGGCCGCGACGACGATGACCTGCTCGTCCTGCAGGTCAAGCAGGCGGTGGACAGCGTGCTCGACGACCCGGTGGGCGCCATGGGAGGCCACGAGCACGGCAAGCGCGTGGTCGTCGGCCAGCAGCTCATGCAGGCGGCCTCCGACTCCTTCCTCGGCTGGGTGGACGGCCCGCGCGGCCGATCCTTCTACGTCCGGCAGCTGCGCGACATGAAGCAGTCGGCAGACCTGACGACCATGCGGCCCGACGGCTACCGCGCCTACGCGCGGCTGTGCGGGATGGCCCTCGCTCGCGCCCATGCCCGCGCGGGCGACTCCGTCGCGATCGCCGCCTACCTGGGCTCCTCGACCGCCTTCGCCAAGGGCGTCACGGCATTCGCCCTCGAGTATGCGGAGCGCAACGACGAGGACTATCGCGCCTTCCGTGCAGGCGTGGCGGACGGTCGGCTCGTCAAGCCGTCAGGCGAGGGGATCATGCCCCACCTGCGGGTCGAGGAGGACGGCAGCGTGCTGCTGTCGACCCCGATTGGCTGAGGTGTCGGTGCGCGGAGCCGCGGCGCACGTGCCTATTGCGGCCCCGCGATGAGGACTGGCGTCCCGCTGATCGTCACCTGCGGACCGGCGGCGATCGTCACACCGTCCATGCCCTGGTAGACGGTCATTCCCGTCGGCAGGGCAACGCTGGCCGCCGACCCGTCATCGGTGTAGGCCACGTAGAAGGGGCGACCGGCTCGATCGAAGTTGCATTGGACGACGACCCCGGCGGTCGAGCAGCCGTTGAACGTCGAGCCGACGACCCACTCGCGCACGCGCGCATAGGCCTGAGTTGCCACGTAGCCGTTCCACATCTGGATCCCCAGCAGGCGGTACTCCGGGGTCCACGCGTACCAGTAGGACCGGGCGATCCCGTACC
>JAFMFD010000081.1 GCA_017856385.1 Actinomycetota bacterium | reverse complement strand
CGGATCATCCTGCCGATCAACGTGCTCACCCCTGAGCTGTCCAGCCACTGGGTCAACCTTGTCACCCCTGTGCCGCGGTCGATCGCCCGGCCGCTCGTGCGCTCGCTGCGGCACCCCGCGGTATGCCGCGAGCACGACATCGCCGAGTGGATCCCTGACCCCGAGGGCGGCCTCATCCCGTTCGACGAGGCCGTGCGACTGGCCCTGACCCGGATCAAGGAGGCGCAGGTGGCGACGCGCTGGTCGGACGCCTCGACTCCGGGCGCCCCGAGCGAGCCTCTTCCCAGCGACCCCCAATGGACAGGCGGGTCGCTCTACACCGACGTGCGCGTGCTCGAGTCGACGGCGACACCCGCGCAGCTCTTCCGGGCCATCGAGAGGATCGGTGGAGAGGCCGGCTGGTACTCGGCAAGCCTGCTGTGGCAGGCGCGTGGACTCATCGACCGCCTGGCGGGCGGTGTGGGGCTGCGACGCGGCCGACGCAACCCCGAGCACCTGTCCGTCGGCGACGCGGTGGACTTCTGGCGCGTGGAGGAGCGGGTGCCCGGACGCCTGCTGCGCCTGCGCGCGGAGATGCGGATGCCCGGTCGGGCGTGGCTGGAGTTCACCGTCGAGGACAGGGGCGCGCGCAGCGTGCTGCACCAGCGTGCGGTCTTCTGGCCCCATGGCCTCGCTGGGCACGCCTACTGGTGGTCCGTCGCCCCCTTCCACGCGCTCGTGTTCCCGCCGATGGCGCGTCACATCGTGGAGTACGCGGAGACGGGCGCGGTTCCGGTCGCGGCGCCATCCGCGCGGGGCTAGCCTCCGAGCATGGTCACCGCGTGGAGGATCCCGGCTCTCCGGGCGGGACTCCTCTTGCCCGCATCCGTCGTCGTCGCCATGGCCTGGCTGCTCCTGGCCGCCACCGCGGACCACGGCTCGGCGGCATCCTTCGCGCTGATGTGGTCGGCGATGGCGCTGGCGATGATGGTGCCCACGGCCACCCGACCGCTGCTCAAGGCCGCGGAGGGATCGGCGCGCCGGGGGTGGACCTTCCTGGCCGGTTTTCTAGCGGTCTGGATCGGGGCAGGGCCCCTGGCCTACGCCGTCATGGCGGCGATCGAATGGACCCCGTTCTGGATCGCGCTGGCCTGGATCGCGGCCGGGACCTACCAGGTGACCCCACCCGTACAGCGGTTGATGCGGTCCTGCGGCTCGGTGGGGTACGACGGCCGACCCGGGCGCTACGGCGTGCGTCAGGGGCTGCGCTGCGTCGCGTCCTGCGCGCCGGTGATGATCGCGGCCATGGCCACTGCGATGGCGCTGCCGTCGCTCGTCGCTCCGGTGCTCGTCATGGTCGCGCTCACGGTGCTCCTGTGCTGGGAGAAGCGGCCGACTACCTCGCAGCGGGTGCTCACGGCCGTCGGGATGGTCATGATCGTGGCGGCCGTGCTCGGCGTCATGGTGCTCGGCGGTGGCGCCGGCCACGCGCATCTCGGCTAGTCCGTCGTGCCCTCGGGCACGTCCATGTCGCGACCCGTCGCCACGTCGCCGACCTCGACCATGACCACGTCGTCGCGGGCCCGCAGCACCGCCCGCGCACCCTCGTCGCCCCTCGCCACCGCGATGACGTCGTCCCACAGTGCGCGAGCGAGCCGCACGGGATGCCCCCGCTCGCCCTCATACGCCGCCTGGGCGACGGGTGCCTCGGGTTGGGCATCGAGCACGCGACGCACGGCCTGTTCGGTAAGGCCGGGCAGGTCGACGAGGGTGACGACCACGGACCCCGAATCCGTGGTGTCGCGCAGGTGGGCCAGCCCCGCGCGCAGCGAGGAGCCCATGCCCTCGGGCCATGCGTCGTTCACGAAGACGTCCGCGCCATCGACGCGACCCACCCAGGCGCCGAGGACGACGAGCACCGGCTCGCAGCCTGCAGCCGTGAGCACGCGCACCGCGCGATCGACCAGGCGCTCACCCTCCACCACCACCGGGGCCTTCGGCTGCCCGTAGCGGGTGCCGGCGCCGGCGGCGAGCACGAGGCCGGCAACGGGGCCGCCTGTGGCCACTAGCGCGGCGCTCCCGGATGGATCGGGCCCTGCGTGCGCGCGAGATGAGCCCCGCTGCCGCCCCATCGTGACTGAATGATCTCCGCGGCGATGGAGATGGCTGTCTCCTCGGGCGTGCGCGCTCCGAGATCGAGTCCGATCGGGGAGTGCACGCGCGCGAGTTCATCGTCGGTGACCCCGGCCTCCTTGAGCCGGATAAGGCGATCCTCGTGCGTGCGCCGCGATCCCATGGCGCCGATATAGCCGGCGTTCGTGCGCAGCGCCTCCTGGATCGCGGGCACGTCGAACTTCGGGTCATGCGTCAACACCGCGATGACTGTGCGTGAGTCCACCTGCTGGCCCGACAGCCAGCGATGCGGCCAGTCGACCACGACCTCGTCGGCCTCGGGGAACCGCTTGGCGGTGGCGAACACCGGGCGCGCGTCGACGACGGAGACCTTGAAGCCCAGCAGTTTGCCCACGCGCACGAGGGCAGCGGAGAAGTCGATGGCACCGAAGACGATCATCCGCGGCTGTGGCGCGAAGGACTGCACGAAAACGTCGAGTCCCTCGCCGAGTCGCTCGCCCTCGGGCCCGTAGTGCAGGAAGCCCGTGGTGCCCGACTCGAGCATGCCGATGACGTCCTCGCGCACGGTGTCGTCGAGTCGCGGGGTGCCGAGGGACCCCTCGGCACGATCGCGTCGCACGACGAGGTGCCTTCCGACGAAGTGGGGGCCGGAGACGATCGTCGCCACCGCGACGGGCTCCTCCTCCTGCACGCTGCGCACGACGCCGTCAAGCTCGGGCCAAGTGCTCGCGTCCACCTTCTCGACGAAGACCTCGAGGATGCCGCCGCAGGTGAGCCCGACCGCGAACGCGTCGTCGTCGCTGACGCCGTACGTCTCGAATCGGGGCTGGCCGTCGTCGAGGACCTCCTGGCCGAGGTCGAAGAGGGCACCCTCGACGCAGCCGCCGCTCACCGAGCCTACGGCCTCGGCCTCGTCCGTCACGAGCATCGATGCACCGGCGGGCCGCGGCGCCGAGCGCCACGTGCGCACCACGGTCGCCATCGCAGCGGTGCCGCCTCGCATGCGCAGGGCATGGAGCTCTGGCAGTACTTCGCGCACGGAGGTCTCCTCGGTCGAGGGTTCGAGGGGCCGGGTCGGGCCCAGAGGTCAATAATGGCGCGGTGGGCGAGATTCGGCTGGTCGAGGTGGGCGAGGCCCTGCTGTCGGTGACCACGGTGGAGGAGCTGGTCGCCGATCCTCGCGCCGGAGCCATCGTCTCGTTCGGCGGAAACGTCCGCGACCACGACCACGGCCGATCGGTGGCCAGGCTCACCTATGAGGGGCACCCGTCCGCCCAGGCCGTGCTCGCCGAGGTAGCCAAGGAGATCGACGCCCGGTTCGACGTGGTCGCGCTGGCCGTGGCCCACCGAGTCGGCCCGATCGCCATCGGCGAGGCGGCCCTCGTGGCAGCTGTCTCTACCGCCCATCGCGGCGAGGCGTTCGCCGCGTGCCAGGCCCTGGTCGACCTCGTCAAGGAGCGGCTGCCCGTGTGGAAGCACCAGGTGTTCACGGACGGCACCGATGAGTGGGTGAACTGCGCATGACCCTCATCGACACGTACGGGCGGGTCCATCGCGACCTGCGCGTCTCCGTGACCGACCGGTGCAACCTGCGCTGCACCTACTGCATGCCCCCGGACTTCTCCGACTGGATGCCCGGCGAGCACCTGCTGAGCATCGACGAGCTCATGACCGTGCTCGAGGTCGCCGTCGAGCAGGGGATCGGCAGCGTCCGGCTCACGGGAGGCGAGCCGCTGATCCGGCCCGACATCGTCGAGATCGTCCGGCGTATCAACGCGCTGCCGAAGCCACCGCGCATCACGCTCACCACCAATGGCCTGAAGCTGGATGCCCTTGCGCAGCCCCTTGCCGACGCAGGACTCGAGCGCGTCAACATCAGCCTCGACACCCTCGACCCTGAGCGGTTTGCCCGGCTCACCTACCGCGACCGCCACGCCGAGGTGCTGGCGGGCATCGAGGCGGCCCTCGCCGCCGGGCTGCACCCGGTCAAGGTCAACACCGTCCTCATGCGCGGCATCAACGATGACGAGGCTGTGCCCATGCTCCGGCACGCCATCGAGCACGGGTGGCACCTGCGCTTCATCGAGCAGATGCCACTGGATGCGCAGGGAGCCTGGGAGCGCGGCGAGATGGTCACGGCCGCAGAGATCCATCGGATGCTGGGCGAGCACTTCTCGCTCACCGCGGTCCCCGGACGCGGCTCGGCCCCGGCCGAGGAGTTCCTCATCGACGGCGGCCCTGCCACGGTGGGCATCATCGCCAGTGTGAGCGATCCCTTCTGCTCCGCATGCGACCGGCTGCGCCTGACGGCCGACGGCCAGATCCGCAACTGCCTATTCGCCCGCGAGGAGACCGACGTGCGCGCGACCCTGCGCGACCCTGCGCTGTCCGAGGCCGAGCGGCGCGCGGCGATCGCCGGACTGTTCGCGGCCTCCACGCTCGCCAAGCTGCCGGGGCACGGCATCGACGATCCGAGCTTCATCCAGCCCGACCGGCCGATGAGTGCGATCGGCGGCTAGACATGGGTGCCGAGGACGTCGAGGTGCACCTGTTCGCCGCGGCCCGCGCCGCCGTGGGGGAGTCCGTGGTCCACGTCCCGGCCGGGACCCTCGCCGAGGTGCTGGCCGCCCTCGAGGACGGGTACCCCGCCTTCGTGGCCGTCCGGCCCCGGTGCTCGTTCCTGGTCGATGAGGTCGCCGTCCACGATCCCGGCATGGCGGTGGCGGCTGGCAGCCGCCTCGACGTGCTGCCGCCGTTCGCGGGGGGCTGACCCTCGCGAGGGACCCGATTCCGGGTCCCGACGGCCGTCCGAGCGTCTACCGTGTGAGCCCGGGGGAAAGTCCTGTCGACGTCCCTACGAAGCAGTCAGGAGGTCCTGTGGAGCTGGAGAACGTCTTCACCGTCCCTACGGACATCCAGACGGCGTGGACGACCCTGCTCGATGTCCAGTCCATCGCGCCGTGCATGCCCGGCGCGACCCTGACGTCGTTCGACGGTGATGAGTTCGCGGCCACGGTCAAGGTCAAGCTCGGCCCGGTCATGATGAACTTCGCGGGCGAGGGCCGGTTCCTCTCGAAGGACGAGGCCACGCACACCGCGGTGATCGAGGCCAGTGGCCGTGAGACGAAGGGTGCGGGAACTGCGGGCGCCAAGATCACTGCGGTGCTGATCGCCGAGGGCCCGCAGTCCACGCAGGCGCGGATCGTCACCGACCTGACCGTCACGGGCAAGGCGGCCCAGTTCGGCCGCGGCGTCATGGCCGACGTCTCCAAGAGGCTGATCAGCCAGTTCGCGAGCAACCTGGAGCAGGTCATCATCGACCGCCAGGAGCCGGCCGTGCCGGCCGATGCGCCCGCCACTGGTCCCGACGCCGTGCCGGCAGATTCACCCGGTTCGGCACCTGCCCCTGCACCCGCGGCTCCGCTGCGGCTGGACAATGAGGCCCTAGACCTCGGCTCGGCAGCCATGGTGCCCGTCCTCAAGCGTGTCGTGCCCGTTGTCGTCGGACTGGTGGCCGTCGGCGTCGTCATCTGGCTGATCGCGCGACGCTGAGCACGATCCGCAATCCCGCCTACACTCGCGCCATGTACGACATCGCCCTGAGCGTGGCCGCGTGCGCGCGGTCCGGGACCCGTGCTGACGTGGCCTGGATGATCCACCCCTCCGTGTCGGACGAGGCCCTTGCCTTCACTCCCGGGGGTGGGCGGATCGGCAGCGTGCAGGGGGGCGCCTTCGACGGGCTGCTGGCTGACGCGGCCGCACGGCAGCTGTCCACGGGTCGGCGCCTGCGCCACGTCGTCACCGAGCTGGAGAGCCTGGTGTGCGGGCTGGAGCAGGGCACCGACGTGGAGTTCCTCGTCGTCCCCGCGGCGCAGTTCCCGCCGCAGCTGTGGCCGCTGCTGCTCGAGCGCGAGCCGGTGGCCATCGCCGCCAGCGTCGTCGACGACGAGGTCACCGAGGTCGAGCTGACCCAACCGGAGTCCACAGGGGCCGACCGCCCAGAGGTCATGTTCGACGACGGGCGGGTGACGACGACCCTGGTGCCGATCACCCGGCTGGTCATCGCCGGGCAGGGGCCGATCGCGGAGGCACTGGCGGCACAGGGGGCCCTGCTGGGCTGGAAGCCGGTCGTCGAGCCGCGTCCGGGCGCCGTGGCGGGCCTGGCGGCGAGTCTGTCGCCGCTGGACGGCATGGTCGTCCTCGGCCACGACCTTGAGACCGCGGGAATGTGCCTCATGGCGGCCCTCGAAAGCGATGCCGGCTACGTCGGAGCGGTCGGCTCCCCGGCGATGCAGGAGTCGCGGGCCCAGTGGCTCGCCCTGCGGGACGTCAC
The DNA here is from genome assembly GCA_017856385.1 of Actinomycetota bacterium. Lineage (GTDB taxonomy): Bacteria > Actinomycetota > Actinomycetes > S36-B12 > S36-B12 > UBA10649. The sequence continues at coordinate 2,016 of JAFMFD010000081.1, read as the reverse complement.
GGACCTCTCGCGGGTGCACGGGCCCGCCGGGCTCGAGATCGGCGCCCGCGGACCGGCGGAGATCGCCGTGTCCATCGTGGCCGAGATGATCGGTGCCCTGCGGCTCGGCTGAGGGCGTCGCGCGCGGCTGATCGTCGATCGAATCCGACCGATGGAACTTTGGCCGTTTTGGCCCGTTCGAGTTGCGGTGCCCCCACACTGAACGTTGGATGTGCGAGTTAGCGGGGGTGACGCGCCTAACAGGGTGTGCCAGTGGGCGAAAGGGGACATGCGATGGGTATCGAGTCGACCGGTCACGAGGCGGGCAGCCCCCGGCTGTACGCACTCATCGAGAACGCCCCGAAGACGGGTAAGAGCCCCACGGTGTGGGCCTGGCCCCAGTTCACGGAGTTTCTCAAGGTCGCAAGCCAGCCGGTCCAGGGGCCGTGGCCGCCGCACCAGGAGCCCCGCCCCGACCCCGATGCCGACTCCCTTCCCGTCGCCGTTCGCGACACTCACGCGTAGAGCTGAGAGGAACCCATGTATCCATCCCGCTTCGCCTACGAGGCACCGAAGACCCTGAACGAGGCCATTGCGATCCTCCAGGCCAACGGCGGAGAGGCCAAGATCCTCGCGGGCGGCCAGAGCCTGATCCCGATGGTCAAGCTTCGCTTCGCCTCGCCCGAGGTCCTGGTCGACATCAACAACATCCCCGGCCTGGACTACATGCGCATCGACGAGCAGGGCAACCTGCGCATCGGCGCGCTGGTGCGTCACGAGGACCTTGAGCACTCCACGACCCTCGCGGCGACCCATCCGACGCTCGCGGCGGCTGCCTCGCTGGTCGCGGATCCCATCGTGCGTACCCGTGGCACCTTCGTGGGCTCGCTGTGCCACGCAGACCCGCAGGGTGACTGGTCGGCCACCATGGTGGCCCTCGGCGGCCACATCGTGGCCCAGGGCCCGAACGGCAGGCGTCAGATCGACATCCGCGAGTTCGTCCTCGGTCCGTTCACGAATGCCCTGGCCTACAACGAGATCGCCGTTGAGGCCGTCATTCCTCCGGCCAAGGGCAGGCCAGCCGGCAGCTACCTCAAGCTCGAGCGTCGCGTCGGCGACTTCGCCACCGCCTCGGTGGCCGTGGCCCTCGACATGAACGGCGCCACCGTCGGTCGCGCCGGATGCGCCCTCGCCGGCGTCGGCGGCAAGACCATCGACGCCAACGACGCCATCTCGGTGCTGGTCGGCAAGACCCTCAACGCCGAGAGCATCGAGGCCGCTGCGGATGCCGTGGCCGAGGCTGCTGATCCGCGCACCGATCACCGCGGCTCGGCCGACTACAAGCGTCACATCGTCAAGACCTTCGTGACGCGCATCCTGAACAACATCGCGAACTCCGAGCAGAAGGCAGCCTGACCATGTCGAGCCTGTATGAGGTCATTCCCCCCGCCGCCGGAGCCGACGTGCCGGTTCGCCGAATCACCATCGAGGTCAACGGTGAGAGCCGCACGCTCGATGTCGAGCCGCGCCTGCTGCTGGTCCACCTGCTGCGTCAGGGCCTGAACCTGACCGGCACGCACTCCGGCTGCGACACCACGAGCTGCGGTGCGTGCACCGTGCTCTTCGACGGCCGCCCGCTCAAGAGCTGCACGATGTTCGCCGTGATGGCCGATGGCCACAAGGTCGAGACCGTTGAGGGCATGGGCTCCGCAAGTGAGCTGCACCCGGTGCAGGAGGGCTTCAAGCAGGAGCACGGCCTGCAGTGCGGTTTCTGCACCCCGGGCATGATGCTCGCCGCGAAGGCCCTGCTCGAGCGCAACCCCGACCCCACCGAGGACGAAGTCCGGTGGGCACTCTCTGGAAATCTCTGCCGGTGCACCGGCTACCAGAACATCGTCAAGTCGGTCCTCTGGGCGGCCGAGAAGATGCGCAACGACCAGCCGCAGGAGGCGTGATGGCACTGGACGAGATCAAGATCGGCGGAATGGGCGCAAGCCGCCGCCGTGTCGAGGACAACCGCTTCATCCGTGGCAAGGG
>JAFMFD010000022.1 GCA_017856385.1 Actinomycetota bacterium | reverse complement strand
GGACGGGGCGTGGCGGCGGAGTCTGGGTCAGCCCGATTTGCGGACGGGGACGTCGCCGCGGACGCCGGAACAGACCGCGCGGAGGTTGCGGGAGCTGGCGATGGAGTTGGCGCGAAGCGGGGTGCGGGGCAACCCGGGGGCGGATGAGATCGGGGTGGAGTTGATGAAGCTGGAGGCCACGGCGGATCCCTTTCTCCGCCCGGCGATCTTCCGCTACCGTCAGGCCATGACGCTGGGAGAGGAGAATGAGGAGGGGAAGAAGGAGAGGGAGGCGGCGTTGCGGGATGCGGACCAGGCGGTGGAGCGTTGGCGGCGCTGGCGGGTGCAGGCGGACAAGCTGCTGGACTGGTATGAGCTGAACGACCCGGACCTCCGATTGGGCCCGGCGCTGCGTCAGTGGGAGGAGAATTTGCCCGTGCCGAAAAAGGAAGGGCGACCGACGGGATTCGAACCCGCGACAGCCAGAACCACAATCTGGAGTTCTACCAACTGAACTACGGCCGCCATCGATGAGCACCGACAAGATACCCGCCCCGTGGGGGGCCGCCAAGCCCGCCGGCACCCCGGTGATCGCCATCACCGGGACGATTGCGGCGGGGAAGAGCACCCTGGGGAAAATCCTCGCGGAGAAGGGGTGGAAGGTGATCGACGCGGACGAGATCGTGCACCGGCTCTACCGGCAGGGCGCGGAGGGCTACCGGAAACTGGTTGACGCGCTGGGGACCTCGATTTTATCGTCTTCGAAAGACTTGGACCGCGGGTTGTTGGCCGCGGCGATGATCCGGGATCCTTCCGTAACCGCCACCGTCAACCGCCTCATCCATCCGATCGTTCGCGAGACCTGGATTGCCGAAGTCGGCGAATCTCTTCGCCGCGCTCCCCACCAGCCCGTCGCCGTGGTCATCCCACTGCTCTTCGAGGCCGGGGTGGAGGAACCCTTCGACCTCCGGGTGATGGTCGGCTGCCGGGCTTCGGTGTCCCGGGAGCGGCTCCTCGCGAGGGGTCTGACGCCGGCGGCGGCGGATTTTTGGATCGCCCAGCAATGGACGGCCGAAGCCAAAGCCCAGGCCAGCGACCGGGTCTTGTGGAATGAAGGAAGCCTGGAGCTCCTGCGGGACCAGGCGGAACTGCTGGTGAACCCCGGGCGGGGTTGACCGGTTTTCCGCCCCGCGAGGGGCGAGGGCACGAGAGGAAACCCATATGAACGGCGAAGGACCAGAACAACAGGGCCAGGGCAACCAGGACTACGGACCGCGGGGCGGGGACTACGGTCCCCGCAACGACTACGGTCGGCAGCGCTTTTTCCGGCGTCGCCGGGGTGGGGGAGGGGGTGTCGGTTGCTCGTCGCTGGACCTGTGGGATTGCCGCGGCCGCGGTGGGTGCGTTGGGCGCTGGTTCGGTGGTGGCGGTGGGGGAGTTGGGTTCGACGAGGGGGCCGGGCCTGGTTGGGCCGGAACCGGCAGGGGGAGTTGTCGCTGAAGGGGTCGCTCCTGTGGGAGTCGAGGCGGTTGAGCTGGGCGCCGATGCTGCTGGGTCCGGGGTGCCGCTCGCTCGTCGCTGAACCGGAGGCGCTGCAGGCGGTGCTTGCGCTGCCGTGCCAGCGCTCGGCGTGGCCTGAGCGGTGGATGTGGGGGCGTTCGGTTCGACGACCGGGCCGAATCGCGCTGCGGGCGCATCCGGGCCGAGGCCGGTCACGGTGTTCGGGCGAGTGGGGCTCGTGGCCGGTGAGTCGGTTGCCGTGGAGGGTGCACCAGGTTCGGCGCCTGCGGTGGGCGGGGGTGCTGCGTGGGGAGAGGCGGTCGCGTCACTGCTGGTGGGCGCCACGGGCCTTACTGCCGCCGGCGACGCCCCCGCGGGTTTTCCCGAGGGGGGCCCGGCTTCGCTCGGAGCGGAGGGGGCCGAGGAGGGCTGGGCTTCCGGGGTCGAGGAGGGGCGTCGCTGCACGGGTGCGGCAGCGGGCTCGGTCGATGATGTCGGCGCAGAGGGCTCGCTGGCAGGGATCGAGTCCAGGGCAGGCTGCTGGGTCCGTGCCCGAGAGCGCGTCGTGAGAGCGGGGGCAGGCGCCGGCTGAGGCGGGCTCGGGTCGGCGATGACTTCAGGCTCCGGGGCCGGGGCGGCGACGGGGGGCGGTGTCCCACCTCGCATGCGCGTGCGGCTGGTCAGCACCTGTCCGTCCTGCGTGATGGTCACATCCGCGGGTGTTGCGAGGTCCGGTGGCGGGCTGACAGGAGGTGTCGGGACGACCTCGGCTGCGGGGCGAGCGGGCGCTGTCCTGCGCGTGGCTGGGATCACCGGCCGAGTCGGCTTGGCCCCGCGAGGAGCCGCCGGCTGGGGAGCCCGGGCGGCAGGGCGGGGGGTCGGCACCGGGGTCCGCTTGGCCGGTGGAGGCGGAGTCTCGCGCCGGGCGCTGCCCGATGGAGCGGAGGCCATCCCCTCGGTCGCCTGCGCCCCTGCCCCGTTCCACTCGCTGGGATCGATGACCTCGACCTCGGGGAGGGTCGAGGGGAACTCCGGGGCTCCCGCGGGTGCTGCACCCCCAAGGGGGACTGCGGACTGAGTGGGGCTGGTCGGGCTGGCCGGACGCCTGCCGGACAGCTGGGTCAGGGCGCGCACGCTCCCGGAGAACTGCGCGATGCGGCTGTGGGAGAGGGGCTCCTGGGCGACGCCGACGCGTCGATGGGTGACGGCGTAGGAGTCGGGACGCACCACGTTCAGCCCGATGGGGGTGGCCAGGGGCTGCAGGGGCGTCAGGGAGAGGAAGTCGCCGCGGTAGGGACCACGCCATCCGCGCCCGGGAGCTCCCGAAGCCGTGCTCGCCTCCCGGCCTTCGGCCGAGACATCGGTCGCGTCGCGACCGCCCTCCACCTCAGCCATAGAACGTCCCCGGATTCGCGAGTGAACGGGACTGCAGGACCAGCCGCTGGCGGATGCCGTGCGGCAGGTCGAGCAGGTCGTTCAGCGGCCAGTTGAGGTGGAAGGCCAGGAAGCCGATGTCGTCCCAGAGCGCGTCGGCCCCGGACGTCATGCTTCCCCCAGGCCACCACCTGCCAGATCCACCGCGAAGTTGGAGGAGCACGACGGGCAGGTGACTTCGATCAGGGTGTGACCCTCGGAGTTGATCTGGCGGTACAGGTCCTGCAGGAACGCCAGATCCGTCGCCCAGAGCCCACCCATCACCTGATCGTCGATCGAGGGAAGCGTGCCCAAGCGGGTCACGACGCGGGCGAGCAGCACCAGCGACAGGAATGCGCTGTTGTCCCGGACCTTGGGGTCCAGCAGCGGCATGAGCTCGTCGCGAGCAGTGGCCAACCGCATTGTGCCCTCGCGGTGGACCCTGCCCTCGGCGTCCACATAGCCTCGTGGCAGCACGAAGTCGAACGATGTCTGGAACATCGTGTCAGTGGACATCAGGGTGCTGGTCTGGGTGTCGTGACGTTAAGGACTACGAGACCGACATCTCGACGAAGCTCAGCGTGATCGTCATCTGGATCGCGCTGGGCTCGCCGGCGGTGGTGTTGCCGTAGTCCACCTCAGCGATCAGGACGCTGCCGAACTCCATCGTGGTGATGGGAGCACCGGTGGTGTCCTTGTAGATCAGCTTGGCGGACTTGCGGCCGGTGGTCTGGTCGCCGGAGAGGCCGGACATGATCCACTGCGTCACCGCGGAGTCGCCGGTGTTCAGGACCGTCAGCGTGATCTCGCCGGACACCGTCATGCCGTACATCTTCTGGTTGACGTACTGGCCGGTCGGCGTCATCGACTTGGTCTCGATGATCGGAGCCTGCTTCTTGATGCTGTTCACGGCAACCACGTTCGGGATGGTCACGCCATCCACGGAGAACTCGAACGAGAATGCGGTTAGGGCGTCGCCGCCTACGAGTGCCATCTCTTACGTCCTTACGTTGTCGGGTTTCAGGGTGCAGGGAGTCAGCGACTAGTCGCTGAGGGAGGCGCCGCCGGAGAACTGCGAGAGGCGGAAGATGACGAACTCCGCCGGCTTCACGGGCGCGACACCGATCTCGATGATCACCATGCCGGCATCGATCGTCTCGGCCGTGTTGTTCTCGCCGTCGCACTTCACGAAGAAGGCCTTGTCCGGCTTGTCGCCGAAGAGGGCTCCCGTGCGCCACTCGGTGACCAGGAAGGCCGAGATGGTGCGGCGGATGGTGCCCCACAGGCGCTCGTCGTTCGGCTCGAACACGCACCACTGGGTGCCCTGCAGGATGGACTCCTCCAGGTAGTTGAAGTAGCGGCGGACGTTGACGTAGCGCCACTCGGCATCGCTCGACAGGGTACGAGCGCCCCAGACCCGGATGCCCCGGCCCGGGAAGGACTTGATGGAGTTCACACCCTGCGGGTTGAGCATGTCCATCTCACCGCGGGTCACGGCCAGCTCCAGTCCCACCGCGCCCTGGATGACGTCGTTCGCGGGGGCCTTGAACACGCCGCGGGTGCTGTCGTTGCGGCTCCACAGGCCGGCGAGGTGACCGGACGGCGGGAACAGGACGTCGTGGCCGACCGACGGGTCGAACACCTCGATCCAGGGCCAGTAGAGCACCGCGAACTTGGAGTCGAAGTTCGTGGTGTTCATGCGCCAGTCGGACGCCTGCTGGGCGTTGAGGCCGGCCGGGGTGTCGAGGATGGCCATGCGATTGCCCATGAGCTCGCAGTGGGCGATCATCGAGGACTGCACCGCGACGACGCCCTGGGTGTCGATGAGGCCCTGGCGATGGGCGACCACGAGGTCGGGAGCCATCACCATGGTGATCTCCTCGTACGCCTCGAAGGCGGCGAACCCGGTGCGCTTGGCGGCGTCGCCGATGACGTCGGCGGTCGCGACCGTCGGGACGACCACACCTGCGGGGATGCTCAGCGCGACCGTGCCGGCGTTCAGGCCCCCAGCGAGGTCGTCGGCAGTCACGTCGAGGTCCTCGAGCGTGATCAGGCGCGACGAGGAGTTGATGACCTCGGTGATGTTCTTGGTGCCCGCGCCGAGGGTGACGCCGGTGAACTGCTCGCTCGCCCCGGAGTCCGAGGTGACGGTGACGTCGTAGGAGTCAGTGCCCGGCTCCGTGCCGACGGCCTGGGCAACCTCGACCGAGATCGCACCGGCATTGGCGTCGAGGGCGCGCACCTGGAAGGCCGGGGTGCCGCCGCCCTTGCCGCCGCCCGCGAGGGCCAGCTGGGCCACCGGCAGGCCCGGAGAGGCCGTGGTGCCGTCGCCGGCGAGGGGCAGCCGCACGATGTAGGCGCGCCCGCCGCCGTTCATGAAGAAGCCGTAGACCGCCTTGCCCATGGCGAACTCTTCGACCATGTCGCCGAAGGCTGCGACGTACTGCATCCAGTTCGTCACGAGCGTGGGCTCATTGATCGGGCCGGTGGGGGCGAAGCCTACGAAGCCCGCAATGGCGGTGCCCACACCCTCAATGGGTCGGGTGCCCGCAGGCACTTCCTCGATGTAGACACCAGGGGACAGGTAAGTCGGCATGTCACGTTCTCCTCAGAGGTCAGGCGCGCACCGCGCGTCCCGTGCGGCGCAAGCATTCCCGAGTGCCGTCGAGACGGCAAGGGGTTTCACGAAATGGTTACGTGGTGGACACCACATGATTGACGAGACCGTCCCGCGCAGGCGTTCATGTCACAGGTGTGACGCGTCTGACCGGGGTGGACGGAGTGATCCGGCTGACAGCCTGCTGGCGGGTGCCTAGCATGGGCCCATGCCCGGTCCGATCGCAGTTTTGGGGACACCCATGTTCTGCGACATGGGCTTTTTCCCGTCGGTCCTCATCGTCGAGCCGCTCGGGGTCTTCGCCAACGACCTGCCGGCGGCGACGATCGTCGACATCATCCCCGAGGTCAACATCCCCTCGTTCGGCCTGTGCCACTCGCCCCTGAACCCCGAGGTGATCGCCCTGACGATCGCGGCCTTGGGGGTGCCCACCCCGGCGCCGTGCCTCCCGATCGTCATCGACCCGTGGATCTCGCCGACCAATGTGCTGATCGACGGGATCCCGGTGCTGACCGAGGGCAGCCTGTGCGAGTGCCTGTGGGCTGGGACGATCGTGCTGACCGGACCATCCCCGGCCCTGAACGTCGAAGCGATCTGAGGCGCCCCATGCTCGTGTTGTTCATCCTGTGGCTCATCGTCATCATCCTCGCCGCGGCCAAGCCCAAGTGGACACCTGCGGCCACCCTCATCGTCCTGGGCGTGACCTTGGGCTGGACGGCGATCGCATGATCATGCTGATGCGTGGCGGAGGTGCGCCATGAGCTTCGGCGGCCTGACCAGTGAGCTCGGGGCAGCGAAGAACATGTCCCAGAACATGCCCAAAATGCCGAAGGCACCGAAGCCACCCAAGGCGCCGAAGATGCCGACGATGCCCGGGATGCCGGGATCGTCCTCGGGCGATTCGGCCCCTGCTCCGGACTCGTCGCTGGAGCCGTCGGGCTCTGTCGGTATCGCCCGGTGGCTGAACATCTGGTCGATCATGCTGGTGATCGCGATGATGACCATGACCATCACGCAGCAGGTCGGGTACGGCATGCCGCCCAGCGAGCTCGGGGTGCTCCAGCGGTCGGCCCTCGTCGGCGCCTGCCTGGCGCCGATCCTGAACCTGCTGGGGGGCATGCGGCCCCAGCACTACGCCCTCGCGCTCTTCGCTGGTGTGGTGGGGCTCGCGGCCAGCGGCAAGGAGATCGCGAACCACGCCGGAGCCGAGCTCTCGGTCGACCCCAACGAGATCGTCTTCGGCCGTCCGTTCTTCGAGTGGACGTTCGTGGTCTTCATGATCGCGGTGATCGGTGTCGGTGTCATGCTCCTGTGGGTGAAGTCCTGGATGGCCCTCGACTACGGGATCGTGCATCACTGGGGCCCCTCGCGGACGTGGGCCTTCGCCATGATCATCTGGCTGGGGTTCTACGTCGTCTTCACCATCTTCCAGATCCCGGTCCAGTGCGACGGCTGGGTCTGCCCCGCGGATCCGACGAGCAGCGGCTCGATGGGATGGGTGTTCACGATCGGCGTCAGCGACGCCGCGGGCGACGGCGGCTCCATCTCGATCCCCGGCTTCATCACGATCATGCTGGGGATCGGCCTGGTGTCGCTGATCGCCGGCGCGATCCTCAACGCCAAGATGACGTCGCAGAAGGACGGCACGTCCTCGGTCGGGCCCGATGCCTGAGGCTGCCGGTCAGGCGACGAGGGCGGGCTGCCCTGACCTGACGCCGGACGCGAGGCGCGAGTAGGCGCTACCCACAGTGCTCCAGTCGTGGCGCAGCGCCAGCGGCTCGGTTGCACGGATCATCGCTGAGTGCAGTCGATGATCCTCGACCAGGCTCCCGATGGCCTGAGCCATCGCGGCGGCATCGTCGTGATCCACCAGAAGCCCCACCCCGGGGCTCAGCAGCTCGGCAGCGTGGGGAAAGCGTGTGGCGACGATGGGACGGCGCGCGGCGACGCTGTCGACGAGCACGCCGGAGGACACCTGGTCCGTGGAGTCGTAGGGCAGCACCACGATCGAGCTTGACCGGACGAAGCGCGAAAGGTGCTCAGTGCCGCGGAACGAGTAGTCGAAGTCGATGAGGTGCCGCACGCCCCGCTCGCAGGCGCGATCGCGCAGGAGCAGCCGGTAACGCTCGCCGTGCTGAAGTGCCTCCCTCGGGTGCGTCATCCCGGCGATCGTGTAGCGCACGGGCAATCCCGAGTTGGCGAGGATGGCGATCGCATCGATGGCCGTCTCGAAGCCCTTCCCGGGGCGCAGGAGGCCCCAGCTCAACACCTGAGCCGTCCGGTGCGGCGTGACGTTTCCCAGAGGTCGGATGCCTGCGGCTCGTGCCCCACGGGGGATCACCACGACCCTGTCCAGCGGAACGTCGTACGTGGCCGCGACGCGGGCGCGGGCGCTGTGGGTCGGCACCACGACCGATGCCGAGCGACGTCCCAGCTCCTCGAGGATCCGCCGCTCGTTGGGCGCCGGGTCGGCGGGAATCTGGTGCAGGACGGTGACCAGGGGCGCCCTCACCAGCCGGATGACGTCGAGCACCTCCTCCCCGTCACGGCCGCCGTAGGCGTCGAAGGCGTGCTGAACGATCGCGACATCTGCGTCCGACAGCACCATGGCCGCCCGGCGCACAGTGGGCAGGACGCCATGCACGAGGTTGCCCGCGACCTTCCTGCCGCAGTCGGACTCCATCGCTCCGTCGTGCGCGCGCACCACGCGCACCCGGTGGCCGAGTCCCTGGAGCGCGCGCTCCAGGGACTCGGAGTGCGTGGCCAGTCCGCACGCCGTGGGCGGGTGGGGGCTGAGCATCGACACCGTGGGCCGCGAGGACCGTTCAACCCCTTCCTCGACGGCGACCCGTGTCCGCACGTCGACCGACATGCACAGCGCGGTCACGTCAGCCTCCGTGCGCGATCGGGATGACCCGCCGCTGCGCCGGCTCCTTCGCCATGGCGACGGTCACTTCGAGCATGCCGTCGCTGTATGCCGCACGCACGGCGCTCTCGTCGACGGTGCCCGGCAGCATCACCGAGCGGCGGAAGGTCCCGTACGCGAACTCCGAGCGCTGGTCGCTCTCGGTGCGCTCCTCCCGCGATGCCTCGATGGTGAGCACGCCGTGATCGACCGACACCTCGAGGTCCTTCTCGGCGTCTATGCCGGGAAGCTCGGCGCGAACCACGAAGTCCCCGTCGCGGGTGAACTCCTCGATCCGGATGCCGTGGCCGGCCCGCACCATGAGGTCCAGGTCACCGGGCCACAGCGAGTCGAGCCAGGAGAACAGGTAGGGCATAGGCGGTCGCGCCGTGATCGGCACCTCGGTCCGGTGACTGGCAAGGGTGGTCATCGAGCACTCCTCTCGTTCGGTCGGCAGCGCTGGCGTGCCGTCGGACGCCCATTCCACGAGAGATGGGGCCGCGGGTTCAACCGAGAAGCGGTCCATGGACGGGCATTGGACGTCCATGGACGCGACGCCTGCGTTGGCGGCACGAGGGGCCGTGCTCAGCACAACGCTCTGATGGCGTCTCCAGAGACATCAGCCATGACCGTGACGCGATTTCGTCCGGCGTGCTTGGCCTGGTACATCGCGGTGTCGGCGAGGGCGATCACGGACTCCACGGACTGACCGGGCTCGAGCATTGCGACACCGATGCTGACGGTTGCGGTGACCGAGTGCTCGAGGATCAGCATCGGCTCGGCGACTGCGGCACGGATCTTCTCGGCCACCGCGACCGCGTCTGCGACGTCGCCGACCCCGTCGAGAAGGATGATGAACTCGTCACCTCCCATCCGGGCTGCCTGGTCGCCGGCACGGATGCCGGCGGTGATGCGAGCTGCGGCCTGCCGCAGTACCTCGTCACCGACGATGTGCCCGAATCCGTCGTTGACGGGCTTGAGCTGGTCGATGTCGCAGAAGAGCAGCGCCAGGCGTGTGCCCTCTCGGGGCGCGTGCCAGGCCGTCGAGGCGATGCGGTCCAGCAACTCGCCACGGTTGAGCAGGCCGGTCAGATTGTCGAGGCGGGCGCGTCGAGAGAGCTCTTGCTCGGCAGCGACGAGGTCGTCGATGGCCCGGAAGAGCTCGATGAAGCCGTCCTGGTGACCCGACTCGTCGAGCAGCGGGCCCGCATGCCCTTCGACCCAGTGGAACACGCCGTCGCGTCCTTGGACGCGGAATCGATGGAGCACCGGGGTGCCGTCGAAGCTGTCCGACCATGAGTGGAGCGATGCGGGAACGTCCCGCGGATGAGTGAAGTCCTGGAGTGGACGACCCAGCCATTCATCCGGGCGCCACCCGACAGTGGCCTCCAGCGATGGCGACGCCCATGCGATCTCGCCCCCACGGATCCAGACGATCGCATCCGTCGCGTTCTCCGCGAGGAGGCGGTAGAGCCGGTCCTCCTCGATGTCGGTGACCGTGGAGGTCTGCTCTCCCAAGGTCACCTCCGAGGCATCCACGGCACCTGGTCTCCCGCTGCGCATACCACCAGCATCGGTGTCAGTCATTCTCATCTCCTGTCGGAGCCAGGGGCTGCACGTCCATTGGATGGCCACCTGCGAAGCCGAGCATGCGCTGCTCGCGGCTGCGATGTCGCTCCGGGTGGATGGTCACAGGGTCACCATTGGCCCCACGCCACCGACTGGTCGACTCCAGGTCACGGTCGGAAGGACATGGCAACGCCACGCCCGGCCATGGCACGTCCATGACCGGGCGTGGCCCGCACGTCATCCTGAGGTCGCCTGGGTGAGCGCCTTCGACGCGTCGAACTGCGGCGTCAGCAGCCCGCGAGCGTCTGCTCTGCGCGGATGGTCGTCCGCTGGCCGTTGTCGGCGACGACGACGATGCGCAGGGTGTCCTTCATCCTGCTCGAGGAGTCGCACGTCAGGACGGCGGTCCATTCATCCTGGTCTGCCGTCTCCTCCCCGACGAAGTTCGCCTTGTAGTCCAGCTCCGCGTTGTACTCGTTGGGCCGGTACACCGTGACCGACGTGATGCCGCGCTTGGGTGCTCGATTCCCGGGCACGCTGGCCTTGATGTCGACGAACAGCTTGCCGGTCGACCCGCGTCGAAGGCCGGCGAGCTTGACCGTCGGAGCCTGGGCCGCCTCGGCGGTCGCGGTGGCTGTGGGAGTCGGCGTCGGAGTCGGTGTCGGTGCGGCTGTCTGTGTCGGAGCCGGTACGGCCGACTGCGTCGGAGCCGGTGTGGCGGTCTGCGTCGGCTCAGGCGTCGGTGTGGTCGCCTGCTGGTAGCGCTGCAGCGTCACGCGCAGCTTCTTCTGCTTGCCGGGCTTGGCGCCCGTGAAGGTGATCACCGCCTTGGTGAACACGCGCTGCCCGGCCTGCACCTTGGGCTTGGTCAGCAGCACGCGTGCGGGATAGGTCCGGAACGTGCCGGCGGCGCAGGTGGGCGTGCAGTCGTTGGCCTCGAAGGTGCCCGCACCCTTGGCCCGCCCGTTGGACCAGCCGGACCACGTCATCTCGGTCAGCATCGTGTTGGCATCCGCGCAGGAGAGGATCAGCTCGGTCGGCTTCCTCTCCAGCGATCCGCAGTCGTTGACGCTCGTCAGGCCCGCGGCGGAGGCGCTGGGCATGACGGTCGTGATGGTGCCCGTGGCGATTGTGGCGGCGGCCACGGCCACCGACAGGGCGCGAATGGGTGTCTTCACTGCTGTCTCCTCGTCCGGGGCCCGCTGTCGTGCTGGCCACGTCCCCGAGGCTATGCCTGGAGGGTCCATCGACGGCCGCTGGAGGCTGAACTGGGGGGCCAGTACCCCGATAGCAACGGCGGGGACCAGTTCAGAGCGGTACGCGGCCGGGCGAAAGGGTACCTGCCCTGCACGCTCGCGCCCTAGGCTCGCGTCGTGTCCACGAGTTCCGCGGAGACCAGCCCCAGCCGGTCGGAGGACGCCCGACCGGAGGTGCAGCCGGGCCTGGAGTCCAACGCAATCGGCTTCCTCGATGCGGTCTCCATCGGGCTCAATGCGACGTCGCCGGCCTACTCCCTGGCCGCAGTCCTGGGGCCCATCGTGGTGCTGGTGGGGGTGGCCGCCCCCGGTGTGCTGTTCGTGTCATTCGTGCCCATGCTGCTGATCGCGAGCGCCTTCTACTTCCTCAACCGCGTCGATCCCGACTGCGGGACCACGTTCTCGTGGGTCACCCGGGCTATGGGCCCGTGGTTCGGGTGGATGGGTGGCTGGGCTATCGCCATGACCGGTGTCCTCGTCGTGGGCTCACTTGCCGACGTTGCCGTGCGCTTCCTGCTGCTGGTCTTCGGCCTCGACGATGCGGCATCAAACAACACCCTGGTCACGGTGCTCGCGATCGGGCTCATCGTGCTGATGACGTGGATCTGCGTCGTCGGCACCGAGGTCTCTGGGCGCGTCCAGACCTGGCTCAACTTCGCGCAGATCGCGGCGCTGCTCATCTTCATCGCCGTTGCGCTCGCCCGTGGGCTCTCGGGCAACGGGCTCCCGGGCGGTGAGACTCCCGCGCTGTCGTGGCTCAACCCCTTCGCTCAGGGCACTGCTGCCCTGAGCGCTGGGCTGCTGCTGGGCGTGTTCGCCTACTGGGGCTGGGAGTCGGCGGTCAACCTGAACGAGGAGACCACGGACTCGGCAAGCACGCCGGGACGAGCGGCCATCCTCTCCACGGTGATCCTGCTGATCACCTACATCGGAACGGCCGTGGCAGTGCTCGTCCTCGTCGGCCCAGCGTTCCTCGCGGATAACGCGGGAGAGGAGGAGATGGTCTTCGCGCTGATCGCCCGAGAGGCGCTGGGGGGCCTGGGCTGGATCGTCCTGCTCGCGGTGTCGATGTCTGCCGTCGCATCGACTCAGACGACGATCATCCCGGCCTCGCGGACCGCCCTGTCCATGGCTCGGAGGGCTGCCTTCCCCGCCTACTTCGGGCGGATCTCGGCCCGGCACCGGACTCCGGCCGTCTCCACGTGGTGGGTCGCCGTCATCGCCATCATCTGGTACGTCGTCGTCAGGCAGATCAGCGAGAACGCGCTGTTCGACTCCCTCACGGCCCTGTCGCTGCTCATCGCGTTCTACTACTCCCTCACGGGGTTTGCCTGTGCGGTCTACTACCGGCGTCTGCTGCTGCGCAGCGTCAAGGGCTTCCTGCTGATCGGCGTGGGCCCCGTTGTCGGAGCCGTGATGCTCGCGTGGCTGCTCGTGCTGTCGGTCATCGCGATGTCCAACCCCGAGAACTCGTACAGCGGGCAGTCGTGGTTCGGCGTCGGTCCACCCCTGGTGATCGGGATCTTCCTGTTCGCTATCGGTGCTGTGTTCATGGTCGCTTCACGCGTCGCCGGTACCCGATACTGGCAGGAGCGACCGAGCACGGTCGAGGACGATGAAGTTCCTGTGAGCGAGGGAGGTGATGCCGCGTGAGCATCGTGGTGGGCTACGACGGCGGCGATTCCTCCGGTCGAGCACTGGAGGCTGCCATCACCCTCGCGCAGGACCTGAACGAGCCACTCGTCATCGTCTGCGGAGTGGCCCCGGCCGGTGGCGTCGGTGAGGAGTATCGCGCGGTCGAGGATGCCGTGGTCGAGGTCCTCGCCCCCGCAGTCGAGCAGGCTGTCGAGCTTGCGCGTTCGCGCGGTGTGACGGCGGATTCGGTGCTCGTCGACGCAGGGCCGGTGGACGCCCTCGAGGCGGTTGCCGAGGAGCGATCCGCGCGCATGATCGTCGTGGGCTACGGGAGCGCAGGACACATCCGTGCAGCGCTCTTCGGGGCCGTGGCCCATCGGATGTTCCAACGTTCGACGGCTCCCGTGCTCGTCGTTCATTCATGACGGGGGCCCCGACGCGCCCGATCTCGGTACCGGGCTACCTCGTGCTCGGCGCGTTGACGATGATCACGCCGCTGGCCACGAACCTCTTCGTCCCTGCCCTGCCGGCGATCGCTGCAGCATTCGGATCGACTCCAGCGGATGCGCAGTTGACCGTCTCCGCGACGCTCATCGGCATCGCACTCGGGCAGCTGATCATCGGCAGCATCAGCGATCGGCTGGGTCGACGGATGCCTGCCCTGATCGGCACCGGCGCCTTCGTCGTCCTCAGCCTGCTGTGTGCGGTCGCCCCGACGCTGCCCATCCTCGTCGGGCTCCGCTTCTTGGAGGGCTTCGCCGGCGCATCCGGAGTCGTGCTGGCGCGGGCCTCGATCCGCGATCGCACGTCCGGGCGATCAGCCGCTCAGGCACTCTCGCGCCTGCTCGTCGTGGCGGCTATAGCGCCGGTGATCGGGCCGTTCCTCGGAGCCCTCGTCCTGCAGGCCATCGACTGGCATGGCGTCTTCGTCGTACTAGCGTGCATGGGGGCCATTGCGTTCGGCCTGTCGCTGCGGTGGTTCCCGGAGACATGGCACCGGCGCACAGTCGATGAGGCGAAGCGCGCGCAGGAGTCGCTTGCTCGGCAGGAGCTCGTGCGCGACCCGCGATTCTGGGCGATGGTCGGCGTCACGGCGCTCCTGGGCCTCATCAGCTTCAGCTGGTTGTCGACCGGCTCGTTCTTCCTCACGCAGCAGTACGGCGTCGGTGCTGTCGAGTACTCGATCATCCTGGGGCTCTCGTCCGCAGCCTTCCTCGTCAGCGCGTGGATCAACTCCCGTGCCGTCATCGTCATCGGCCCGGTACGGGCCCTCGTTCGCGGCCTGGTGATCGTGGCGGCCGCGGCCGTCGTCCTGGTGCTCGGCACCCTGGCCCACTGGCCGCTTCCGGTCGTCGCAGGCTCGGCCATCGTGTCTGTGGGAGCCTTCGGCGGAATGATCGCCAACGCCCAGGCGATCGCCATGGACAGGCACGGCAATGCTGCGGGAACCGCATCAGCATTCCTCGGCAGCTCCCAGTTCCTCCTGGGCGCCCTCGTGCCGCCGGTCGTCACCGCTGCCTTCGGTGCGACGTGGGCGATGGGCGCCACGATGCTGGTCGGTGCGATGGGAGCACTGCTCCTGACACTGGGCGTCTCGCGACAGCGCGCGAGGTAGGGTCGCCTGCGTGCCGACGAACCCTGACCGCTCCGCCTACTTCCCGGCGATCGAGAAGAAGCACGGCCAGCCGATGTCCTACTGGTTCGACGTCATGGCCGAGATCTCTGACCGCAAGTACCCCGAGCAGATGGCCTACCTCCAGGAGAACCACGGATTCAGTCGAGCGCATGCGAACGCCCTAGTCCTGTATTCGCGAGGATCGACGACATCGCGTCGCTTCGCCACACTCGACGACTATCTCGCCGGGGTCGACGACCAGAAGGGGGCGACCGTGCGCGCCATCTTCGCCGCCATCACCGCCAAGTACCGCGACCTGGAGACTGTGATCGCCTGGAACCAGCCGATGCTCAAGCAGGGCAACGAGTACGTCATCGGTGTCTCCGTCGCGAAGCAGCACATCCTCATCGGGCCCTGGGGCAACGACGTCATCGCTCGCTTCGCTGACCGTCTCACCGGGTACGAGACCAACAAGAAGACGATCCGGGTTCCTGTCGACTGGAAGCCCGACGCGAAGCTGCTGCGCGACATCGTGGCCTCTCGCCTTGCGGAGATCGAGGCCTGAGCAGTCCTCTGGAGATCGACCTACGTGTCAGTGGCCGACGCCCATGTGCCAGTCCTTCTGGAGCTCCTGCCTGCGCAGCCAGTGCAGCTCGCAGAGGTCGTCGGCGAAGACCTCGTGCTCGCAGAGTCGGCACATGAGTTCCATGGCGTGGCTGCCATCCCCTTCCGGGCTCGAGAGACTCGGATCGTCAGACTAGACCTCGACGTTGCGCCGGGCAGGCCTTCGGCACCTGCCTAGGATGGCGCTGTGAGCCTGCGGAGCGGCATCCCCTTCCCCACCTTCCCCTCGATCGAGGTCGGCCCGATCAACCTGATGACGTTCGGGATCTTCGTGGCCCTCGGTGTCCTGGCCGGGATCTACGTCGCTGCGCGGAGGAATGAGCGCTTCGGCATCCCTCGTGGAGAGACCGAGCGCGTCGCCATCATCCTCGTCGTCATCGGCTTCATCGGCGCGCGCCTGCTGTGGGTGGCAACGCACTGGAGTGACATCGACTCACCCCTCGACATCATCGCGGTGTGGGATGGCGGCCTGCAGTTCACCGGTGGCTTCATCACGGCCATCCTCGTGGCGCCCCTCGTCACGCGCCGCTGGCCCAAGGACAGGCGCTGGGAGCTGCTCGATGGCGCGGTCCTCGGGCTCGCCGTCGGGCAGATGATCGGTCGGCTCGGGTGCGTTGCCGTCGGAGAGCACCTCGGCGGTCCGACCGACTTCTTCCTGGGCTGGACGTACACCGGCGGGGTCGTCATCGAGGGTCCGCTCGAGGAGGGCGTCACGTACCACAATGCGGCGCTCTACGAGTTCCTGTGGCTCATCCCCATCATCCTCGTGCTGCTGTACCTCGACCGTCGCAAGGTGCCTGCGGGCGTCATGGCCGGCACCTTCGCCGTGATGTACGGACTCTTCCGCTTCCTGACGGACTTCGTGCGCATCAATGACCGCACGCTCTATGGCCTCACGGGTGCCCAGTACATGACGATCGTGCTCACCCTCTTCGGCGTGTTCGTCATCTGGTACTCGCTGCGACGGGCGCGCATGGACCGCAGTGAGCCTGAGGGCGAAGTGGTCGCCGGCGTTCGCTCGGATGACGCTCCCTCCGCCTGACGGGTCCGCGGACGCGCTGGCGTCCACGCAGACCGCGCGGGAGTCGCGGCGCCGCTCGTGGCTCCGCTGGGGGCTCGGCATCCTGGCCCTCGTCGCCTTCAATGTCCTCGTCTACCTGCTGCTGGGCACGCCGTTCGCGCAGGATGCCATCGCGCGGCTCCAGGGCCTGGAGGTCCTCGGTGCCTTCGTCCTGGCGCTCCTCACGAACCTGACCGTGGCACTTCCCGTGCCCTACAACCCGATCGTCCTGCAGATGATGGAGGCCTCGGACGTCCCGTGGCTCATCGCCCTCGTCGTGGCCCTGGGGGCAAGCCTGGGTGAGGTGAGCGGCTACCTGGCCGGGCGGGCAGGCAAGGGCAGCTTCACGGGCACACGCTTCGGCGACTGGGTCGGACGCCAGTTGCAGCACCCCATGCGGGCCTACTGGGTGATCGTCGCGGTGTCGGCCCCACCGTTCCCGGCATTCGACATCGCGGGCATGGCAGCAGGTGCCCTGGGCGTGCGGTGGTGGCTGTTCTTCGGTGCGGCATTCACCGGACGACTGCTGCGGTTCATGCTGTTCGCCGCCTTCACAGTCTGGGTGACGACCTAGCGCGCTGGCGGCCGGCGGCTCAGCGCTGTCGCGATGCCGGAGAGGCCGGCCCCGACCACGATCACCCCGGGAACATTCATGGAGTTCACCAGCGCAGGCTATCGAGTGGGTCTGCCCTCTACACTCGCAGAGCACGCGGTGCCCGCGTCGACGACGAGCACGCAGGGGGAGGCCGAATGGGCGAGTCCGGACCGTCACGCAGGGTGCCGTCGCGCCGACGACACGATCTGGTCGACTCCGAGGCGATGCTCGGCATGGTCCGCTTCCTCATGACGCGACCGACGTGCGAGCAGGTGTGCCAGCAACTGGTGCTTGACCTCTTCGCCCGTCACGAGCCTCGGCAGGCGGTCATCTCCCTCTTCGGTGTCGATGGCTCCCTGCACGTCGTGGGGGAGTTCGGCCTGACTGCTGATCAAGTGGCAGCCGTGACGAGCATCTCCCTGTGGGACGCCGATCCGATGGCGGATGCGGTGCGCACGGGCGAGGTGATCATGGTCGACGGAGCTGCCCGGATAGGGGAGCGCTATCCCCGGATCTCCGCAGGCATGTCCGGGCCACCCGCACTCGTGGCCTGCCCCCTGACGTTGCCGAACCAGCGTGTCGGTGCCCTGCGGATCGGGTTCACGGCACTGCCGGAGCCAGCCACCCTGAATGCGGACCTCGGCGGCGTCTCGGCCGTTCTCGCGCTGTACCTGTCGATGCTCATGAGCATTGCCACGACACCGGATCGTGCCATCGAGATCCTCGGTGCGTCGGATGCTGCGCGTGGCTTTCCGGCAGGGGAGTTCGGGGTGCTCCAGCGGTCCGCCCCGGCGTCCAAGCAGCCACCCACCTCCCTCTCCGAGCGTCAGGGCCAGATCCTGGCGCTCATGGCGCAGGGCATGACGAACTCGCAGATCGCCAAGCGCATCGGCTTCAGCGAGTCGACGGTCCGCCAGGAGACGATGATGATCTACCGGTACTTCGGTGTGGGAGGTCGTCAGGAGGCAGTGAGGATCGCGCAGTCGCGCGGCCTCCTCGACCCGCCCGCGTCCTCGTGACGTGACCGGGGGTGACGGCGCCGGGGACGACCGGACGGACTCCCTGATCGGTCATTGGACGCCCGGCGGCTTGAGACCCGGGTGATGACGACGCAGGCTGGTGGCAGGTCGGCATCAGTAGTGCCGGCTCGGTCCCGCGAAGCGTCCCCCCTCCTCTCGCGGGACCCCCGGGACCCGTCCCCCCGCCGACGGCGGGACGGGTCCCGATCTCCGGGTCGGTCATGACCGGGCGTGGCGTGACGGGGCAACGAGGACCCCTGCGCTCGTACCCTGAGGACCATGCATCGCGTGCGTCCTGCTCTGGTGATCGCTGTGCTGAGTGCACTGGCGCTCATCGTCGCGCTGCTGTGGCTGTTCGCCCTTCCGGCGGATCAGGGCGCGGTTGACGCCGTGGGAGCACGACCGACCCCCGCGCCGACGGATATCCAGGAGGCGTCAGTCGCGAACGGGCCTGTCACGTCGTCAACCCCCACAGCTATTCCGACGGGTTCACCATCCCAGGCCTCGTTCCCCGTGCCGCGACGGCTGGCCATCAGGGCCATCGACGTGGACACGCGCATCCTGCCGGTCGGCCTTGAGTCCGACGGCGCGATCGAGATTCCTGCCGACATCCGACTCGTGGGCTGGTACGAACTAGGGGTCCCGCCAGGCGCCGATCGTGGCTCGGCCGTACTCGTCGCCCACCGAGATGGGCGCGAGCAGGGGCGTGGGGTGTTCTACGACCTCGGTCGACTTCGCCCTGGAGACGACATCGTCGTCCGCGATGATGCAGGCGAGGCGCTGACGTATTCAGTCGTGGCACGAGAGGCCATCCGCAAGCGTGGCCTGCCCTACGAGGAGCTCTTCGCCGTGGATGGGCCGCCTCGACTCACGCTGATCAGCTGCGGCGGGGAGTACGACGCCTCGCGAGGGGGCTACCAGGACAACATCGTCGTGACCGCGATCCCAATGGAGCAGTCGGGCTGACTGCGCTTTCGATGGAGCAGTCGGGCTGACTGCGCTTTCGATGGAGCAGTCGGGCTGACTGCGCTCAGGTCGCGCAGGTCTTGGCCAGCGCGCGCACGCCCGCGACGTCGCCCGGCCCGAGTGCGAGCCTGCCGTCGACGAGGTCAGCCATCACCTGGGAGGCGTCCTTGGTGTGGCCGAGGCCGAGGACGTGGCCGAGTTCGTGCAGGATCAGCGCCCTGCTGTCCCGCCTGTCGGCAGTGCGGATGTAGTCGGAGTTGAAGATCGCCGTGCCCGTGGTGATCTCGTTGCGTGAGGCGAGAACGCTGCTTGGCGAGCCGAGGCCGACCGTCGTCGACGTGAGTCGGTCCGTGGTGCGGTCGGGCAGGAAGGACACCGCGATGTGTCGCTCACGGGGAGCCGCGCCGTTGCGCAGCGTGAAGCGCGCCTCATCGAACTTCAGGCGCTCCTCGCCGGCGAAGGCGAACCTGAGCCCCGACGCCTTCGACCACTGGTCCAGAGCCCACCGGATGTTCGCCACCTGATCACGGGCCTGTGCTGGCGTGAGTGCCGATGCGTCGACGCTCCAGGTGATGGGAGTCGGGCAGGTCGACCATCCCGCCCCGGTGAAGCGCGGGTCAGTCGTGGTGAAGATGGAGCTGTAGGAGTCCTCGGCCGCCTGGGCTGCACCCGGCAGGACGTAGGTCGATGCGACGACAGCAACAACGAGTGCGGCGGCCCAAGACCGGCGAATTGTGCGGATCCGCATGCCCATCCAGACCACCTCCTGCCGTAACTTCCGCCTCTCCAGTGTCCCTGACCGGTCATGACCGGTCAACTTCAGCGACGCTGCTGTCGCGTGATGTGCTCGTGATCACGTGTGACGGGTGGGGCGCGGATCCTGACCAACATGCTCGGGCGATTCCGTGGACTGCGGGTCCCGGTCGGATCACAATGGAGGGGTCAGACGCTCATCCGTATCGACATCGTGAAGGAGCGCATCATGAAGACCGCCGACTCTGGCCGGAACCGACTCACCCGTACTGCCGCGAAGCAGGTCCCCCATCGTTCCCACGAGCGCTTCTACGCGGCGCGCGCCGATGTGAAGCGCGCCTGCGAGGACCTCATCCACCTGCTGCGCATGTCGACCGCGCACCAGGTCGTCGTCACCGACTTCATGACTGCGGTGATGCGGGTCGAGCACGACCTCCATGCGCTCGCCCCGGACGAGCCGAAGGTGACGTCTGCTGTGCGGGAGATGGGCAAGGAGGTCCAGCACCTGCAGGTTGCGCAGACCTGGGTCGCCGCTGCGGATCGCGTCCTCGATCGACTCGGCACTCGTGCGTCGCATGGCCAGCGCGATGCGCTCCTGGAGGCGCGCGAGCGGGTGATGTGGTGCGTGCGGGCCCAGCACTGGGATGGAGAGCTCACGTCGACGACAACGCAGCTCCAGGCCCTCGTGCAGGAGGCGGAGGCCACGGCTGCACGTGTCGCCTCCTGAGTCGATCCCGCGTCAGCTGAGGGCACCCACGGGCAGGCGGGTCTCGATCGCCTGCCCCGCTGCGGACTCGATGCGGTATGCCGCGGCAGTGGGGTAGGCATCCGCATCGTCGCAGATGACCTCGATCGGATCCGTGCCCTCGTAGAGGATGCCGACGCGGTCATCCGTCGCAAAGGATGTCGGCAGTGCTCCCGAGGCGACGATCGCCTGCAGGAGTGGCCTGCGCTGCTCCTCGGAGTCGTAGTGGACGCCGTTCCCGTAGGGCAGCAGACCAAGGGCGTTGTCCACGACCTGGAGCTGGGTGCCGAAGGAGTCCGTAGGGCCGCCGACGTGCCAGCAGATCGAGCCCGCACTCACCCCCGCGAGCACCGCGCCTCGCTCCCACGCGTCGTGCATGGCCTCGTCGACGCCGTGCAGGCGCCACAGGGCGAGGAGGTTCGCGACGCTGCCGCCCCCGACCCAGATGACGTCCGCGGCCCCGAGCGCCTCGCGGGGAGTCCGATTGGGCTGCGGGAACAGCGCGAGGTGGTCGACGTCGCAGCTCAGGTCGGACATTGCGGAGTACATCATCGAGAGGTAGGCCGGATCGTCACCACTGGCGGTCATGACGAAGCAGATCCGTGGGCGGACCGCACCACTCAGCTCGAGCGCGCGTCTCATGATCGCGCCGGGTCGGGCGACACCCCACAGCCCGGTCGGCAGGAAGCCTCCGCTGGAGGCGAGGATCCGTCGTGTCCGCATCGGTGCATTCTGCCGCGGCGCCTGCCGCATCGGCACGCCCACCAGGGCCGGGTGCTTGGATGTCGCGGTGAGCCTCGGCCCGCTCCTGCTGCAGACGATGCTGCTGGGGCTGGCTGCGGCCTTCACCCCGTCACTTCTGGCGCTCCAGGTCCTGGTCTGCTCGAGTGATCCGTGGCGGCGCCGGGCGGCCGCCGTGGCCGTGGGAGGCAGCAGCGCTTTCGTCCTCGTGGGTGGGCTCATGCTCGTCGGCTTCGCGCAGCTGCCGACGGTGTCCGGTGTCTCGAGCACGGTGGGAATCGTCCTGCGCCTTGTGGTCGCAGTGGTGCTGCTCGGACTCGCCGTCTGGCTGTTCCTGCCGCACCCCGAGCTGAGTGCCCGGATGGACCGGGACATCACCGGGTACGTCTCCCGTGCCTCGTCATGGGTGTTCTTGGGGGTGGCATTCGCGCTGAGCATCAAGGACGTGTCGTCCTTCATGGTCCTGGCGCCCGGCCTGCATGACATCGCTGTCTCGCCGCTGGACATCGTGCTCCAGGTGCTGCTCGTCGCGCTCCTCTTCGTCCTGGCGCTCGCGCCGGTGCTCGCCCCGCCCGCGGCGCGGCTGATGCTCGGCCACCGGGCCGACCGGGCATTCGCCCGGCTCTACCGGTTCACGATGGACCACCAGTTCCCGCTCGTGGGCGGGATGGTGCTGGTGGTCGGCGCCTACCTGGCCATCTCAGGGGTCCTGCTGGTCCTCGCGGACTGACCGCGACTTGGCACGACACACGGGCGGGCCTGCTTCCTGCTGGAGGGCGCTCGTGGTTATCCTCAGAGCACGTCGTGATGTCACGGCCCGTTCGAGAACGCTGGGGAAGGCGACTCTCGAAGGAGGCGGGCATGACGATCGTGGTGAACGCGAAGGGCGCGTCCGACATCGGCCCCAGCATGGGCCCGGCACGGGGCGTCATCTTCGTGCATTCCTGCCCGCGCGCGGTGAGCCCGCACCTCGAATGGGCCCTCGCGCGCGTGTTCGGGGTACCCGTGAACGTGGACTGGGCCGACCAGCCGGTCGACCCGGGAGCGGTCCGTGCTGAGCTCATCTGGGGCGGCCCCCTCGGCACGGGCTCGCGGATCGCCAGTGCGCTGCATGCCTTCCGGCAGGTCCGTCACGAGGTGACCGAGGATCCCAGCCCGGGACGTGAGGGCGAGCGGTTCTCCTTCACCCCGAGCCTGGGCCTGTTCCGGGCGTCGATCGGGGTCCACGGCGACGTCATGGTGCCGGAGGACCGGCTGCGCGCTGCGCTTACCCAGGTGGCTGCGACCGGTGAGTCCCTCGTCGACGAGGTGAACCGGCTCATCGGCGTCCCCTGGGACACCGAGCTCGAACCGTTCCGCTGCGCTCACGAGGACTCCACCGTCCGCGTGCTCCACCACGTCGTCTGACCCCATCCCTCCGTTTGTCCCGCGACGCGGGACAAACGAGCTTGAGGGCCCCGTTTCAAGGGCGTTTAGTTCACTTGTCCCGCGTCGTGGGAGAAACGGCTTAGAGGGGGATGTTGCCGTGGAGGCCGCGGTGACCGGGGGTGTCCCACAGCACGCGCGCCACGGTCGAGCGGGTGAGCGCCGGGTCGACCACCTGGTCCACGACCCCCATCTCCACCGCACGGGCGATGCCACCGGAGATCACCTCGTGCTCTGCAGCGAGCTCGAGCTCGATCTGGGCACGGGACTCCTCCGGCACCTCGGCCAGGCGGCGGCGATGAAGGATCCGGATCGCTGCCACCGCACCCATGACTGCCACTTCGGCGTCGGGCCACGCGAACACCTTGGTCGCGCCGAGCGAGGCAGAGTTCATCGCCACGTAGGCCCCGCCGTAGGCCTTGCGGGTCACGACCGTCACGCGCGGCACGACGCACTCAGCGAACGCATGGAGCAGTTTGGCGCCACGACGGACGACCCCCTCCCACTCCTGCCCCACGCCGGGCAGGTAGCCCGGCACATCGACCAGCACGACGAGCGGCACCGCGAAGGCGTCGCACATGCGCACGAAGCGGGCGGCCTTCTCCGCACTGTTGGAGTCCAGGCACCCGCCGAGTCGCAGCGGGTTGTTCGCGACGATGCCGATGGTGCGACCACCGAGCCGACCTAGTCCGACGACCATGTTGGGCGCCCACTTCGCGTGCAGCTCCACGAAGGTGCCGGCATCGCAGAACTCCTCGATCATCGGGTGCACGTCGTAGGCCCGACGCGACGACTCCGGCAGTGTCTTCCCGAGGTCGACGTCGGCAACGGCATCGACGGCCAGCGATCCCTGGTAGCCCAGCAGTGTCGCCAGCACGCGCGCCTGCTCGAGCGCCTCCTCCTCCGACTCCGTCGTCATGTGCACGACACCGCTGCGCCGCCCGTGCGGCTCCGGGCCGCCGAGTCGATCCATGTCGACGTCCTCGCCGGTGACGGACCGGACGACCTCCGGGCCGGTGACGAAGATCCGGCCCGCCGGGCCGAGGATGACGATGTCGGTCAGGGCCGGGCCGTACGCGGCTCCGCCTGCGGCCGGTCCGAGCACCACCGAGATCTGGGGGACCTTCCCGGAGATGCGCGTCTGCGCGGCGAAGACGCGGCCCACCCCGTCGAGGCTGGCCACGCCCTCGCGCAGCCGGGCGCCGCCGGAATGCCACAGCCCGATGACCGGCGCCGAGTCGGCGAACGCCCGGTCGTAGGCCGTGATGATCGCTCGGCAGCCCTCGAAGCCCATCGCCCCGCCCTGCACCGTGGGATCGGTCGCGAAGGCCACGACATGCGTGCCGTTCGCCTGCCCGACGGCCGCGATGACGCCGCGGTCGTCGATGGGCGTGATCGGGGTGAACTCGCCCTTGTCGAAGAATGCGGCAAGGCGCACCATCGGGTGGCGGGGATCCAGCGCTGCCTCGGTGGTGGCCGTGCTCATGTCATGCACTCCTGAAGACGAGGGCGACGTCGTGTCCGCCGAAACCGAACGAGTTGTTGAGTGCCGCGATATCGCCCGCCGGGAGGGTGCGCGGTGCGCCTGCAGCGACGTCGAGGGTGATCTCGGGGTCCTTGTCGACGAGATTCGCCGTCGGAGGCACGAGTCGGTCTCGCAGGGCGAGGACGGTGAAGATCGACTCGATCGCACCCGCGCCACCGAGCAGGTGGCCGGTCATGGACTTAGTCCCAGTGACGACGACGTTGTCCGTGTGCGAGCCGAGCGCCCCGCGGATGGCAACTGACTCGGCGATGTCCCCCTGGGGAGTGGACGTGGCGTGGGCGTTGATGTGGACGATGTCGTCGATCGACAGGCCCGCGTCCTCGATCGCGAAGCCGATGGCGCGCGCGGCACCGAGTCCCTCGGGATCGGGCTGGGCGATGTGGTGTCCGTCGGAGGTCAGGCCGGCACCGCCGTAGATGCCGAGGATGGTGGCTCCCCGCGCCGCAGCGAACTCCGCGGACTCCAGGACGAGCACGCCGGCGCCCTCGCCCATGACGAACCCGTCGCGGCCGAGGTCATAGGGCCGCGAGGCCGCCGTGGGGTCGTCGTTGCGGGTCGACAGGGCGCGCATCGCCGCGAATCCGGCCATGGTGATGGGGTGGATGACGGCTTCCGTCCCACCGCACACGACGACGTCGGCACGTCCGCCCTGGATCATGCGGGCGGCGTAGGAGACGGCCTCGGCCCCGGAGGCGCAGGCGCTGACCTGGCCGTGCACCCCGGCGCGTGCGCCGACCTCGAGGCCGACGACCGCCGCAGGGCCGTTGGGCATGATCTGGGTGACCATGTGCGGGGAGATGCGCGAGGGGCCGCGGTCGAGCAGGGTGTCGTAGGCGTCCATCAGCGACAGCAGCCCGCCCATGCCGGTCGAGATCACCGCACCCAGGCGCGTGGGATCGACCTCGGGGGCACCGGCCTGGGCCCATGCCTCCCGGGTGGCCACCAGTGCTGCCTGCTGGCCGCGATCGAGGCGACGGGCCTCCACCCGCTCGACGACCTCGCCCGGGTCGACGGCCATGATGCCGGCGATCTTCGCCGGCTGGTCGGCCACCCAGGGCGCGTCGATGCGGCGGATGCCCGACGTACCGGCAAGCACTGCCTGCCACGTGGACGCGACATCTCCACCCACGGGGGTGGTCATGCCCAGCCCGGTGATGACGACCTCTCGACTCATGGGCGCATGCTCCTTCGTGATGACGGCGGGAATGCGGCACGGCGCTGCGCGCGCACTCGCCGTCGACCGTCAGCGGGTCGGGCAGCGGTGCGCGGCGCAGCCGCGCGGACGACTACTGGTTGGCCGCGATGTAGGCGACGGCATCGCCCACGGTCTTGAGGTTCTTGACCTCGCTGTCGGGGATCTTCACGCCCCACTTGTCCTCGGCGGCCATGACGACCTCGACCATGGACAGGGAGTCGATGTCGAGGTCGTCCACGAACGACTTGTCCGACTGGACGTCCTCGACGGGGACACCGGCGACCTCGTTGACGATGACGGCGAGGCCGTCGAGGATCTCCTGGCTCATTGCGTTCCTTTCGGGTTGTTGGTGCTGTGGGGGCTGTGAGGACGAAACTACGGCACGGCTACGGAAGGGTCACCACCTGAGCGGAGAAGACGAGGCCGGCGCCGAAGCCGATGATCAGGGCCGTGCCTCCGTGCGGGATCTCGCCTGCGTCGAGCATGGCCTGCATGGCCAGCGGGATCGAGGCAGCGGACGTGTTCCCGGTGTACGCGATGTCGCGGGCGACCGGCACGTGGTCCGGCAGCTTCAGGCTGCGCACCATCGCATCGGTGATGCGCATGTTGGCCTGGTGCGGGATGAAGGCGTCCAGGTCCTCGGCCGACACCCCGGCCGCAGCGAGGGCCCGTTCGGCTACTCGCGCCACGTCGCCCACGGCCCAGCGGAACACCTGCTGGCCCTTCATCTCCAGTGAGGGGAACACGGTGCCGCCGTTGAGCTTGTAGTCGATCAGCGACTGCGTCATCGTGATCGCGTCGAGCTGGCCGCCGTCAGATCCCCACACGACGGGGCCGATAGCGGGGACGTCGGACGGCCCGATCACGACTGCGCCGGCACCGTCGGCGAACAGGAATGCGGTGCTGCGGTCGTTGGGATCGATCCAGTCCGAGAGCTTCTCGACGCCGACGAGGACGACGTAACGCGCGGAGCCGCAGCGCACCAGGCTGTTGGCGATCTCGACGCCGTAGCTGAATCCGGCGCATGCTGCTGCTATGTCCATCGCTGCAGCCGTCGTGGCGCCGATGCGGAACGCGACCTCGGCTGCCGCCGATGGGGTCTGGTAGGGATGAGTGACGGTGGCCAGCATGACCATGCCGACGTCGGCAGGATCGATGCCTGCCCGGGCGATGGCCTCGGTTGCGGCCGTCGTGGCCATGTCCGCGACGGACTCGTCGGGGGCCGCATACCTGCGCTCGACAATGCCGGAGCGGTCGCGGATCCACTCGTCGGTGGAGTCGATGCGCTGGCACATCTCCTCGTTCGTGACGATGCGCGCGGGACGGTATGCGGCCACGGCCATGAGCCGACCGTGCGCCATGCCGGAGGACGGGGTGATGACAGCGGTCACGCGGTCGAGTCCTGCCCGAGCGGGTGCAGGCGCAGGATCGGCTGGCCTGGGCTCACCGGGTCGCCGTCCTCGACGATCCACTCGACCACGGTGCCGCCGTGCGGTGCGGCCACCGTGAGCTTCTCGCGCAGGGTCTCGACGGTGCCGATTCCGGCGCCGACGGGCAGGTCGTCGCCGACGACGGAGTCGTCCGCGCGCCGGAAGGTGCCCTTGATCGGGGCGACCACCATGCGCCAGGTCGGGTTAGTGGCGATGACCGACTGCCGCCCGTGGTCGTTGATCAGCCGCCAGGCCGCTGGCAGGTCGTCGGGTGTCTTGAGGGCCAGGGTCTCGACACCGGGCAGTGCGCGCTTGACGAGTCCGATGAGGGTCCCGGCCGGGGGGATCTCGATGACGGCCGTGACGCCGAGGTCGCGCATCGCGTCCATGCACAGGTCCCAGCGCACTGGGCTGCTCACCTGGCTGACGAGCCTGCCGAGCACCTCGCGGCCATCGTGTATGACGCGGCCGTCGGCATTGGAGATCATCGGGATGCGCGGGTCGTGGGTGGTGATCGACCTGGCCAGGTGCGCGAGGGTGCTGACCGCCGGCGCCATGTGCTCGGTATGGAAGGCGCCAGCGACCTCGAGGGGACGCACGCGTGCACCCTCGGGCGGGTCGGCCGCGAACGCGGCCAGCTGCTCGAGGGTCCCGGCGACGACGATCTGGCCGGCGCCGTTCATGTTCGCGGGGGTGAGGCCGTGCTCGGCCGCCTTGGCCACGACGACGTCCGGATCCCCGCCGAGCACCGCGCTCATGCCGGTGGGCGTCGTCGCAGCGGCCTGGGCCATCCCGCGACCGCGCTCGCGCACGAAGACCATCGCCTGCTCCGCGGAGATGACACCTGCCCCCACGGCCGCGGTGATCTCGCCCACGGAGTGGCCGGCACCGGCGCCGATCCGTCCGAATGCGGCCGCCGGGTGCGGGAACAGGCTCAGCAGGGTGACCAGCCCGGCGCCGACGATGAGCGGCTGCGCCACGGCGGTGTCGCGGATGGTGTCGGCGTCCGAGGTGGTGCCGTGGGCGACGAGGTCGATGCCGCTGACCGCCGACAGCCAGTCCAGTCGGTCGCGGACGCCGGGGACCTCCAGCCACGGGGTGAGGAAGCCGGGGGACTGGGAGCCCTGACCGGGCGCGACGACAACGAGCACGGTCGTAGCCTTCCGTGATGGAGTGACACCTCGCGACGGGGGCGCCGCCAATGTCCCCCCAGGATTGTTGTAGGAACCCTACAAGATCACCCCAGCGATGGGGGGCGCAGGCGGCCCAGGGTCAGCCCGACGCGCAGGGCGAAGGCGTCGCGCGGGTCGGTGGGGCTGAAGCCGGTGACGTCGGCGATGCGCCGCAGGCGGTAGCGCACGGTGTTCGGATGGATGAACAGCGCTCGGGCGGTGCCCTCGAGGGAGGGGATGCGCTCGAGGTAGGTGCTCGCCGTGTCGTAGAGCGAGGCCTCGGCGAGCAGCGGGTCGTGTACGAGACGCACCAGGGCATCGGCGGCCTCGTCGTCGCCGGCGAGTGCCCGCTCGGGCAGCAGGTCGGAGGCCAAAACCGGGCGTGGCGCATCGGGCCACCCCCACGCGGCGACAAGTCCCGCCTGGGTGGACCGGGCCGCGGCCGGGACGCGCACGAGGCCCTCGGCAGGTGAGCTGACGACGACGGGCCCCGGCCCGAAGTGCGGGGTCAGCAGCCGGGCGATGCGCTCCGGGTCGCCCGGGGCGTCGGGGGCCGTGGAGTCGGGGGACTCGCCCGCGCTGACGACGGCCAGGAGCGTGCCGCCGTGGATGCCGGTGATGAGGTCCAGGTCGTGGTGGCGCGCCGCCCTGCGCAGGACGTCCATCGCGGTGCCCTGGTCGCCGAGCGGCGCAGCGCCGGCCATCACCACCACGGTCTGCGTCGCTGCCCAGCCCAGGGCTGCAACCCGGCCGATCACCGACTCGTCGACGTCATCGCGCAGCAGGGCGTCGACGACGAGGGCCTCCAGTCGGGCATCCCATGCGCCGCGGGCCTCGGCCGCACGGGCGTAGACCTCCGCGGCCGAGAAGGCGATCTCGCGCGAGTAACGCAGCACGGCCATCCGCAACTGGGGCCGGCCGTCGGCATCGGCGAGGTCGTCGATCGCGGACTCGACGATGCTGACGGTGGTCCGCACGAGGTCGACCGTCTGCTCGAGGGAGATCACCCGGGCGAGTTCACGCGGAGCGGCTCCGAACACGTCGGCGGTGAGGGCGGGTGACTCCTCCGGCGACTGGTACCAGTCGATGAACGCCGTGATGCCCGCGCGAGCGACGAGCGAGACCCATGAGCGCTCGTCGGGACCGAGTCCGCGGAACCAGGGAAGGGTCTCCTCCATCCGCTGCATCGCGGCGGTCGTCAGGACTCCGGTGGCCCGGGTGAGCCTTCCGATGTCGGGCTGCACCGCCGCGGCCTAGCCGAGTTGGATGCCGACGAGGCGGCCGATCACATACGTGACCAGGGCTGCGCCGACGCCCCAGAGGAGCTGGCGCCCGGCGGAGAACATGACGCCGCGTCCGGACAGTCGCCCGACGATGCCGCCGACGACCGTCATGGCGATCAGGGCCAGGGCGATGGCGAGGACCAGCGGCACGGTGGTCGATGCGTCGGGCCCGAGGAAGAACAGATAGGGGATGACGACGACGGACGCGCCGATCGCGAACGCGATGAAGCTGGACAGCGCCACCTTGATGGGCGACCCGAGCTCGCTGGGATCGAGGCCGAGCTCCTCGCGTGCCAGGGTGTCCAGCGCGGTCTCCGGGTTCTCCATGATCCGGCGGGACACCTCCGCCGCGCTCTGACGGTCGAGCCCCTTCGCGCGGTAGATGAGCTCGAGCTCCTTGGCCTCCTCCTCGGGCTTCTCGCGCAGCTCGCGCGCCTCCATCTCGATCTCGCGGCGGAACAGGTCGCGCTGGCTGGCCACGCTGACGTACTCGCCCGCCGCCATGCTGAAGGCGCCCGCGAGCAGGCCGGCGAGACCGGCGAAGAGGATCGTGGAGTTACCGGGGGAGGCGCCGGCGAAGCCCATGACGAGCGCGGTGTTCGACACCAGGCCGTCACTGACCCCGAAGACCGCGGCCCGGGTGGAGCCGGACTTGTCGGTGCGGTGCCAGTGCTCGCCCCGCATCGCGGACCGGCTCGGCTGGAGAGTCGGCGCACCGGTGCGCATCTGCCGGAACACCTCGATGTGCTCACGCTCGTCCTGCGACATGGAGTCCGGGGCCTCCGGCTCCGCGTCGTACATGCCGGCACCGGCGCCCTCTGCCTCCTCGAGGTCGGCGAGCACGTCGGCGAAACCCGCTCCACGCGCCCGGGCCACCAGCGCAGCATCGGACGGGTCGAGCACGGTGGGGGCCGGCGGCACGGCAACCCCGTTGGACTCGAGCTTGTCGATCCAGTGCGCGGCATGCTCGTCCTCGATGGAGGCCAGCTCGAGCAAGGCCTCGCGACGGTCACCCTCGACGGTCTCGGCCAGGGCGCGGTAGAGCAGCGAGGCGTTGCGCTCGGCCTCGAGGTAGCGCAGGAAGCGCTTCGGATCGTCCGCCATGGTCAGCCGCTGCCCTCGGTGTTGCCCGGATCGGCGGCCGACGGATCGTCCAGTTGGTAACGGGCAATCGCCTCCGCCAGCTGGGCTCGATCGAACTCCCCGGAGAGTGCCAGGCGCGTGAGCGCCTGGACGGTGATCGACTCGGCGTCGACGAGGAAGTGGCGCCGCAGTGCCCCGCGGGTGTCGGACATCCCCCAGCCGTCCGTGCCGAGGGAGACGAAGTCGCCAGGCACCCACTCGCGGATCTGGTCCTGGACCGCACGCATGTAATCCGAGACTGCGACGACGGGGCCGGGGCGACCCTCCAGGCGCTGGGTCACGTAGGCGACCCGTTGGACCTCCTCGGGGTTGAGCAGGTTGTGGCGGTCGACGGCGAGTCCATCGCGGCGGAGTTCGTTCCACGACGTCACGGACCACACGTCGGCCTGCACGCCCCAGTCATCGCGCAGCAGGTGCTGCGCCTTGAGCGCCCAGTTGGCGGCGACGCCGCTGGCGAGGAGCTGCACGCGCGGGCCGGGTGCGCCGGCAGGGGCCTGGCTGACCAGGTGCATGCCCCGCAGGATGCCGTCGACGTCGACATCGGCCGGCTCGGCGGGCTGGACGTAGGGCTCGTTGTACATCGTGAGGTAGTAGAAGACGTTCTCCGGGTCGTCGCCGTACATCCGGCGCAGGCCGTCCTTGACGATGTGGCCGATCTCGTAGCCGTACGCGGGGTCGTAGGCGATGACGGCGGGGTTGGTGGAGGCCAGCAGGTGCGAGTGGCCGTCCTCGTGCTGCAGGCCCTCGCCGTTCAGGGTCGTGCGCCCCGCGGTGGCACCCAGGACGAACCCGCGGACCATCTGGTCCATGGCGGCCCAGAAGGCGTCACCGGTCCGCTGGAAGCCGAACATCGAGTAGAAGATGTAGATGGGGATCATCGGCTCGCCGTGTGTGGAGTACGACGAGCCGACAGCCGTGAACGAGGCGACCGAGCCAGCCTCGCTGATGCCCTCGTGCAGGATGTGCCCCTGCTGCGACTCGACGTAGCTGAGCATGAGCTCCCGGTCGACCGACAGGTACTGCTGGCCGTGCGGCGAGTAGATCTTGGCGGTGGGGAAGAGCGAATCCATGCCGAAGGTGCGCGCCTCGTCGGGGATGATCGGCA
>JAFMFD010000080.1 GCA_017856385.1 Actinomycetota bacterium | reverse complement strand
GTCGACCTGAAGTACTACGACCTCGGCATCGAGTACCGCGACCAGACCGACGACCAGGTGACGATCGACGCGGCTCACGCGATCCAGAAGTACGGCGTCGGCGTCAAGTGCGCCACCATCACCCCCGATGAGGCTCGGGTCGAGGAGTTCGGCCTGAAGAAGATGTGGAAGTCGCCCAACGGCACCATCCGCAACATCCTCGGCGGCGTCATCTTCCGTGAGCCGATCATCATCAACAACATCCCGCGCCTGGTCCCGACGTGGACCAAGCCGATCATCGTCGGCCGCCATGCTTTCGGCGACCAGTACCGGGCCACGGACTTCAAGGTTCCCGGTGCCGGCACCCTCACGATGACCTTCACCCCGGCCGACGGCTCCGAACCGATGGAGTTCAACGTCTTCGACTTCCCCGGCTCTGGCGTCGCGATGGGCATGTACAACCTCGACGAGTCGATCCGCGACTTCGCCCGGGCCTCCTTCCGCTACGGACTGGCGCGCAACTACCCGGTCTACATGTCGACCAAGAACACGATCCTCAAGGCATACGACGGCCGCTTCAAGGACATCTTCGCCGAGATCTTCGACGCCGAGTTCAAGGGTGAGTTCGAGGCGGCCGGCATCACTTACGAGCATCGACTCATCGACGACATGGTCGCCGCGGCCATGAAGTGGGAGGGCGGCTACGTCTGGGCGTGCAAGAACTACGACGGCGACGTCCAGTCCGACACCGTCGCCCAGGGCTTCGGCTCGCTCGGTCTGATGACGTCCGTGCTCATGACGCCGGACGGCAGGACCGTCGAGGCCGAGGCTGCGCACGGCACGGTGACGCGCCACTACCGCGAGCACCAGAAGGGGAACCCGACGTCGACCAACCCGGTCGCGTCGATCTTCGCCTGGACCCGTGGCCTGGAGCACCGCGGAAAGCTCGACGGCACCCCGGCGGTCAGCGAGTTCGCGCGCACGCTCGAGCGCGTCTGCATCGAGACAGTGGAGGAGGGCAAGATGACGAAGGACCTCGCCCTGCTCATCAGCCGCGACCAGCCGTGGCAGACGACGCAGGACTTCCTCGCGTCGATCGACGAGAACCTGCAGAAGGCGATGGCCTGACTTCGTCTGCACGGATTCCGTGCCAAGGAGGCGGGATGGTGCATGTGCGTATCGCTGACCTCCATGGGCGATGCGACACAATGACGCCATGACGCCAGCCGCGGACCGACGATCCCGGGTGCTCTCGGGCATCCAGCCGACCGCCGACGCCTTCCACCTCGGCAACTACCTCGGGGCCCTGCGCGAGTGGGTCCGCCTCCAGTCCACGCATGATGCCTACTACTGCGTCGTCGACCAGCATGCGATCACCGTCGACCACGATCCGGAGCTGCTGCGTCAGCGCACCTATGTCTCGTTCGCGCAGTTGCTGGCTGTGGGACTGGACCCGGAGCTGTCCACGGTCTTCGTCCAGAGCCATGTCCCCGAGCACAGCCAGCTGGCCTGGGTGCTGGAGTGCCAGACCGGATTCGGCGAGGCGGGGCGGATGACGCAGTTCAAGGACAAGTCGCAGAAGTCCGATGCCGACCGCGTGACGGTCGGGCTCTACACCTACCCGATCCTCCAGGCGGCGGACATCCTGATCTACCAGGCCGATGCGGTGCCCGTGGGGGAGGATCAGCGGCAGCACCTCGAGCTCACCCGCGACCTCGCCCAGCGCTTCAACGCCAAGTTCGGCGAGACGCTCACCGTCCCGGTGCCGCTGATCGTCAAGGAGACGGCGAAGATCCTCGACCTGCAGGACCCGTCCGCGAAGATGAGCAAGTCCGTGCCCGCGGGGTGCGTCTTCCTGCTCGACGACGACGCGGTGATCACCAAGAAGCTCAAGTCTGCGGTGACCGACTCCGAGCGCGAGATCCGCTACGACCCGGCGGCCAAGCCGGGGGTGTCGAACCTGCTGTCGATCCAGCAGGCGCTCACCGGGCGGTCGATCGCCGAGCTCGAGACGTCCTACGAGGGCCGGGGATACGGCGACCTCAAGGGCGACACGGCGGAGATCGTCGTCGATGCCGTGCGGCCGATCCGCGAGCGCGTGAACGAGCTGCTGGCCGACACTGCGGAACTGCGACGACTCATGACGATCGGGGCCCATCGGGCCCGTGCCACAGCGGCCGGGACCCTCGATGCGGTCTACGAACGGGTGGGTTTCGTTCCCATGGACCACAGCTGACCGGACACCCGAGGGCGCCGATCGACTCAGCGGTAGGACCGCTGCTCAGGCAGGGGGCGCTCGGCGAGAGCTGCGCCGGATCAGCAGCAGGCCCACACCGAGGGCGCAGGCGATCGCCAGCCCCAGCAGCCCGGCCGGGAGCATCGACGCCGAAGTGCTCTCCTGAGACCTGAGCTCGGCGGCACCCGAGGCCTCGTCGGAGGCGTCGGAAGGTTCCGTCGACGAGGTCGACGCATCCTCCCCGGCAGCCTCCCCATCAACCTGCCCGTCAGCCTGGCCTTGGACACCGCCCTGTTCGCGGATCAGCCCGGCCAGGGTCGAGCTGTCGACGAGCACGCCGACGGGCGCCACGCGGTCGGCGTTGGCGAAGCCCCAACTGAGGAGCTTCGTCGCCGCGGTCTCGGAGGACTCCTTGATCCCCATCAGCGACACGATCAGGGTGCGTCCCTTGCGCTCGGCGGCACCGACGAAGGTCCGCCCGGCCTTGGACGTGAACCCGGTCTTCACGCCGATGGCCCCCCGCCAGCCGTGCAGGAGCATGCGGTTGGTCGTGTAGATGGTGTGCGAGCCCTGCCCGCGCGAGTCGGGGAACTTCGCCCTCGCCGTCCGTGCGTACCGCGCGAAGTCCTCGCGGGCCAGGCCGGCACGGGCGATGAGCGCCAGGTCGTACGCGCTGGAGAGCTGACCCGGAGCGTCGAGGCCGCTGGTGTTCCGGGCCACCGTGTCGTACGCGCCCAGGGCCTGGGCGACCTCGTTCATCTGGGCGACCGTCTTCCGGACACCCCCGTTGGCCTCGGCCACGGCGATGGCGGCGTCGTTGGCGCTGGGCAGGAACACAGCCAGCCACAGCTGGTTCATCGTGTAGCGCTTGCCGACGCGCAGGCCGACCTTGGAGCCGTAGGTGTCGGTCGCCTTGGGCGTGGCCACATAGACGTCGTCGGGGCTGGTGCGCGGCAGGACGGTCAGGGCGGTGAGCATCTTCAGGGTGCTGGCAGGCGGCCGAAGCACATGGGCGCCTTTGTGGGCCAGCACCTCACCGGTGTCCGCGTCGGCGATGAGCCATGTCTCGGCGAGGACCGGCGGCAGCGGGGAGGCCCCGTCCAGCAGGGAGACCGTCCGGCCGGCGTTGGCCAGCCGCTCGCCCCCGATGGTCTCGGCGCTCGCGGGTGGAGCACTGAGCAGGGCCGAGACGGCAAGCGCCACGATGGCGAAGGGAGCGACCAGCACCCGTCCATTTCGGCGTCCTCCCATGACTCACCATGCTAGGCCGACGAGTAACGTCGGCCTTCCGACACACGCGAGGGACTTCCCACGGGAGCTGAGGAGCTGCGATGACCACGGTGAGCACACCCACTGGACTGCTGATCGGCGGGGAGTGGCTGCAGACATCCGAACGCCTGAAGGTGGTCGACCCGGCCACCTTCACCGTGCTGGCGGAGATCGGCAATGCCTCGGTGGCAGAGGGCCTCGACGCCGTGGGCGCTGCGCACGACGCCTTTGCGACGTGGTCCCAGACCGCACCCCGGCAGAGGGCGGAGGTGCTGCGTCGGGCCTTCGAGATCATGACGGCGGAGATCGAGACGTGCGCCCGCATCATCTCGCTGGAGAACGGCAAGGCGTGGCGCGATGCCCTCGGCGAGGCGGTCTACGCGGCCGAGTTCTTCCGCTGGTTCTCCGAGGAGGCCTGCCGGATCCAGGGTGACTTCCGCACGGCCCCCAACGGGGACAAGACGATCGTGGTCGACCACCGTCCGATGGGCGTGGCCTACATGATCACGCCCTGGAACTTCCCGGCCGCGATGGCGACACGCAAGATCGCCCCGGCCCTCGCCGCCGGCTGCACGGCGGTGCTCAAGCCCGCGGGGGAGACGCCGCTGACGGCCCTGTGGATCGGCGATGTCATGCAGCGCGCGGGTGCGCCCGCCGGCGTGGTGAACATCATCACGACGACGCAGACGGGCCCGGTCTCCGAGGCCATCCTCGCCGATCCACGGGTGGCGACGCTCTCCTTCACCGGCTCGACCTACGTCGGCAAGATGCTGCTGAAGCAGACCGCAGAGCGCGTGCTGCCGTCGTCCATGGAGCTCGGCGGCAACGCGCCCTTCGTCGTCTTCGAGGGAGCCGACGTCGATGCCGCCATCACGGGCGCCATGGTCGCGAAGATGCGCAACGGTGGCGCGGCCTGCACTGCCGCGAATCGGTTCTACCTGCACGCCTCGCTGGCCGAGGAGTTCACCACGAAGCTCGAGCAGGCCTTCGCCGGCCTGAAGGTGGGGCCGGGACTGGACCAGGCCAACGACCTCGGCGCCATGGTGTCGGAGAAGGAGCGCGACAAGATCGTCGAGCTGCTCCAGCAGGCTGTCGGCGAGGGCGTCGTCGCCAAGCCGTCCTCGCCCATCCCGTCGCTGGGTGCGTTCATCGCGCCGACCGTCGTGCGCGACGTGCAGCATGGCTCGACCCTGACGACCAACGAGATCTTCGGC
The DNA here is from genome assembly GCA_017856385.1 of Actinomycetota bacterium. Taxonomy (GTDB): domain Bacteria; phylum Actinomycetota; class Actinomycetes; order S36-B12; family S36-B12; genus UBA10649. The sequence continues at coordinate 3,992 of JAFMFD010000080.1, read as the reverse complement.
CCGGTCGCCCCCATCGTGACCTTCGAGTCCGAGGAGGACGGCATCCGGATGGCGAACGACACCGAGTACGGGTTGATCTCGTACGTCTACGCCAAGGATCCGGGCACCGGCATCCGCCTGGCCCGTCGGATGGAGTCCGGCATGGTCGCGGTCAACCGGGGGATCGCCTCGGACCCCGCAGCCCCGTTCGGCGGCATGAAGGAGTCGGGCCTGGGGCGCGAGGGCGGGTTCGCCGGGATCCACGAGTTCCTGGAGACCCAGTACTTCGCCGTCGACCTGTGATCTGCGGGGCGCCCGGGGAGTGATCCAGGCGACGTGTGAGGTGCCTCTCAGGCGCTCGTCTGGCCCGGCAGGGGGTACCCCCATGGTCTACGCTCGGCGCATCTGAAGGCTGACGAGCAGGGGGTTTTGGTGACCATCTCAGCGACGGGCATTCCGTCCGGGACCCGGGCCCAGATCGGCGTCCGGACTCTTCGCACCGACCGGTGGTGGATCCAGCCGCTCATCACCTTCCTGGCGCTGCTCGCGTTCGTGATCTACGCGACCTGGCGGGCCTTCGAGAACGAGTACTACTTCTTCGAGCCGCTGATCTCCCCGCTGTACTCGCCCTGCCTCTCGGTGACCTGCCCCGAGGGCGCCACGCTGTTCGGGTGGACCCCCTTCGGTGACTGGTACCTCGGCGGCTGGGCCATCTCGCCGGCGCTGTTCATCCTGATCTTCCCGCTCGGCTTCCGCATGACCTGCTACTACTACCGCAAGGCGTACTACCGGGCGTTCTGGCAGTCTCCGCCGGCCTGTGCGGTCGCCGAGCCGCACAAGAAGTACACCGGCGAGACCCGGTTCCCGCTGATCATCCAGAACAGTCACCGCTACTTCTTCTACGCCGGACTCGTCTTCAACGTCATCCTCACCTACGACGCCATCATCGCCTTCCGCAACGCTGAGGGAGCCTGGGGCCACGTCAGCATCGGCACCCTGATCCTCGTCGCCAACGCCACCTTCCTGTGGCTGTACTCACTCTCCTGCCACTCCTGCCGCAACACCTTCGGCGGCCGTCTCAAGCACTTCTCGCAGCACCCCTACCGGTACTGGATGTGGACCAAGATCTCGGTCCTCAACCACCATCACATGCGCTACGCATGGATCTCACTGATCGTCGTCGCCGGCACGGACTTCTACGTGCGGTCGGTCGCGGCGGGCCTCATCCCCAACCTCTACCTCTTCTAGGACGTGCGATGACCACTCCAGACCGCTACTCGTTCGATGTCGTCGTCATCGGTGCTGGCGGCGCTGGGCTCCGGGCCGCCATCTCCGTACGTGAGGCCGGCAAGTCGGTGGCCATCCTGAGCAAGTCCCTCTTCGGCAAGGCGCACACCGTCATGGCCGAGGGCGGCATTGCCGCCGCCATGGCGAACGTCAACCCCAACGACAGCTGGAAGGTCCACTTCTGCGACACCATGCGCGGCGGCAAGTTCCTGAACCACTACCGCATGGCCGAGCTGCACGCCCAGGAGGCGCCGCACCGGGTCTGGGAGCTGGAGTCCTGGGGCGCCCTGTTCGACCGCACCAAGGACGGCAAGATCAGCCAGCGCAACTTCGGCGGCCATGAGTACCCCCGGCTCGCCCACGTCGGCGACCGCACGGGCCTGGAGATGATCCGCACCCTTCAGCAGCGCGTCGTCGCGCTCCAGCAGGAGGACAAGGAGCTGTACGGCGACTACGAGGCGCGGATCAAGGTCTTCGCCGAGTGCTCCGCCAGCGACATCTTCATGAACGGCGAGGGCGCTGACCGCTCCGTCTCGGGAGTCCTGGCCTACTGGCGTCCGAGCGGGGAGTTCATCACCTTCGACACCTCCGCCGTGGTGATCGCGACCGGCGGCATCGGCAAGTCCTTCAAGGTGACGAGCAACTCGTGGGAGTACACCGGCGACGGCCACGCGCTCGCAATGCTGGCGGGCGGCTCCCTGATCAACATGGAGTTCGTGCAGTTCCACCCGACGGGCATGGTGTGGCCGCCGAGCGTCAAGGGCATCCTCGTCACCGAGTCCGTCCGTGGCGATGGTGGCGTCCTGACCAATTCCGAGGGTCGACGCTTCATGTTCGACTACATCCCTGACGTCTTCAAGGACAAGTACGCCACGACGGAGGAAGAGGCCGATCGCTGGTATACCGACCCGGACAACAACCGCCGGCCGCCCGAGCTGCTCCCTCGCGACGAGGTGGCCCGTGCCATCAACTCCGAGGTCAAGGCAGGCCGTGGATCCCCGCACGGCGGCGTGTTCCTCGACGTCTCCAAGCGACTCGCCCCTGAGGTCATCCGCGCGAAGCTGCCATCGATGTGGCACCAGTTCAAGGAGCTGGCCGACGTCGACATCACGCAGGAGGCCATGGAGGTCGGCCCCACGTGCCACTACGTCATGGGCGGGGTCGAGGTCGACCCCGACACCGAGGCGGTCGCCGGGGCAGCTGGCCTGTTCTGCGCGGGCGAGGCCGCTGGCGGCCTGCACGGGTCGAACCGGCTCGGCGGGAACTCGCTGTCGGACCTGCTGGTCTTCGGCAAGCGGGCCGGTGACTCGGCGGCGGCATACGTCGACGGGCGCACGGTCGGGACCGCACCGGACGCGGAGGTCGCCGCGGCAGTCGAGCGCTGGCTTGCGCCGTTCGACGCCGAGACGGGTGAGAACCCCTACACGATCCAGGCGGACCTGCAGATGGTGATGAACGACCTTGTCGGCATCATCCGCACGCGCACCGAGATGGAGGAGGCCCTCCGCCAGATCGAGCTGCTCAAGGAGCGGGCGCGTCATATCAAGGTCGTCGGCGGCCGGGAGTACAACCCCGGCTGGCATATGGCGATCGACCTGCAGAAGCAGTTGATTGTCTCGGAGTGCATCGCCCGATCGGCGCTCACGCGCGAGGAGTCCCGCGGCGGTCACACCCGCGATGACTTCCCGGGCATGAACCCGGAGTGGCGCAAGGTGAACCTCGTCTGCCGCCTCCACGGGGAGTCCGTGGACGTGACCCGTCAGGCGCTGCCGGACATCCCGGCGGAACTCGCCTCGCTGTTCAAGGGCGAGGAGCTGTCCAAGTACATGACGAGCGAGGAACTCACGGCGCTCGGGCGAGAGGTGTCGTACGCATGAGCTACATGGCGAAGTTCCGTCTCTGGCGTGGTGACAACGGCTCGGGTGACCTGGTCGACTACGACGTCGAGGTGAACGATGGCGAGGTCGTCCTCGACGTCCTCCATCGCATCCAGGCGACGCAGGCGAACGACCTGGCCATCCGCTGGAACTGCAAGGCCGGCAAGTGCGGCTCCTGCAGCGCCGAGGTGAACGGTCGGCCGCGGCTTATGTGCCTGACGCGGATGAACACGTTTGAGGAGGACGAGGTCATCACCGTCACTCCGCTGCGCACGTTCCCCGTGATCCGCGACCTCGTCACCGACGTGTCCTTCAACTACGTCAAGGCCCGTGAGGTGCCCGCGTTCAAGCCGCCGGAAGGCCTGAAGCCGGGCGACTACCGGATGGAGCAGATCGACGTCCAGCGGAGCCAGGAGTTCCGCAAGTGCATCGAGTGCTTCCTGTGCCAGAACACCTGCCACGCGATTCGCGACCATGAGGAGAACGAGCAGGCATTCGCCGGCCCTCGCGTGCTGATGCGCGTGGCGGAGCTCGACATGCACCCGCTCGACACCCTCGATCGGCGCGAGCTGGCCCAGGAGGAGCTTGGCCTCGGCTACTGCAACATCACCAAGTGCTGCACCGAGGTCTGCCCCGAGCACATCCACATCACCGACAATGCGCTCATCCCGCTCAAGGAGCGCGTCGTGGATCGCAAGTACGACCCGATCACGTGGCTGGGCTCGAAGATCGGCATGCGCAAGGGCTCCTGACGGCCCTGGGGTCAGGACGGTCGTTCGGTGGCCTGACGCCGGTAGTGTCGCTCCATGGTCGACGACGCGACGTGGGAGCGGCTGCGTTCCGCGGCTC
>JAFMFD010000021.1 GCA_017856385.1 Actinomycetota bacterium | reverse complement strand
GCGAATACGCACACGAACCCGAACCACTCACGGCCATCGGCCACGACCCCCCGCCCTACTGATGGGCGGGGCTCCTACCCCATGCCCTTGTCCCGCCGCCCGACGGCGCGGGCAGCCTCACGCTTGGACTCCCGCTCCGCGATGGCCTGGCGCTTGTCGTAGTTCTTCCGTCCGCGCGCGACAGCGAGCTCGACCTTGGCGTTGCCGTCGTGGAAGTACAGCGAGAGCGGCACGAGCGTCACGCCGGAGTCCTTGACCTTCGAGGCGATCCGGTTGATCTCCTCCTTGCGCAGGAGCAGCTTGCGGGCCCGTCGGGGCTCGTGGTTCGTCCAGGTGCCGAGGGTGTATTCGGGAATGTGGATGCCGCGCAGCCACACCTCGCCGTCGTCGACCGTCGCGAAGCCATCGGTCAGCGTGGCACGCCCGGCTCGCAGGGACTTCACCTCGGTGCCGGTGAGGACCATGCCGGCCTCGTACACATCCTCGATCGCGTAGTCATGCCGGGCCTTCTTGTTCTGGGCGATGACCTTCCGCCCCTTCTCACGAGGCATGCGGTCCGCCCGGTGGCGAGGAGGGGTTCGACTCCGACGACTGCAGCGACCGCTTGTGCTCCTCGTGGCGCTGGGCATTCCAGCCGAACACGATGAGCACGGACGCGGCTCCAGCCGCGAGGATGAACCACAGGTAGGCATACATGTCGATCGAGGCCCCGAACGGCGGCCCATTCGGAAGGTAGGTGCGCAGCAGTGGCAGGGCGAAGAGCAGGGCGGCGGACCAGCCGAGCAGCGCTGCCTCCGCCGGCCGTCGACCTGAGTGGACCAGCAGGGCCGTCACGAGCGCCAGGATCGCCAGAATGCCAGCGATGACGAGGATCAGGACCGCGAAGATCTGGGTCGAGAATGCCCGCTTGAACGTCACGGAGAACGCGGGAAAGTCGCTGAACCCGACCGGCAGGTCGAACAGTGTGGTCCATCCATTGACGCCACCACCGGCCTGCAGGCCCAGCGGAATCGACCCGGTCGAGGTCAGTGAGCCATCGCGGTTGAGCTCGTAGGAGTCGGCCGACAGGATGACGAAGCCGTCGTGCTCGTCCAACGGGTAGGCCGCCTCCTCGCCCGAGGTCCCGATCTCGACCTCGCGCTCGCTGATGGCCGTCCCCGAGGGGAACGTGATCTCCTCGAGCCCGTCCGAGGTGCCCACCGTGATCCGCAGGTTCTCCGTGAGCCGGCCGTCCTGCCCGACGTACTCAGTACCCTCCGCCCCGAAGGCCAGGCGCAGGGTCGCGATGTTCTTGGTCGCGTTCACGGCCTCTGCATCGACGGCGACGATGATGCCGTTGGTTTCGGAGGGGCCAAGGCCACCCGTGACCTGGCTGCCGCCCTCGGCATCGTAGAAGCGCACGACGAGGGTGAACGATGCGATGAAGAGCACCGCGGTCACGGCAAGGGTGATCCTCCCCCGCCGGGTCCTCGGGAGCGGATCCATCACATGGAACGCGCTCACACGCGCAGGTACTTCCGCAGGGTGAAGAAAGCCGCGAGCCCGGCGAGGCCGATACCGGTGATCAGCATCACCGGCGCGATCGCCAGCACGGCATCCCAGCCCACGAACGCGGTGAACTGGAAGGACGGTGCGAGCAGGCCGTCGACGATGACGGTCTTCATCAGCGCCAGCGCGCCGATCGCGAGGATCGCGCCGAGCGCGGCGGCCAGTGCAGCCTCGAGGAGGAACGGCAGCTGGATATAGAAGTTGGACGCCCCCACCAGCCGCATGATGCTTGTCTCCCGACGCCGGCTGAAGGCCGCTACCCGCATGGTGTTGACGATCAGCAGCACGGTGACGATCAGCATGAGGATCGCGATCAGCAGGGCGATCAGCTGAAGGCCACCGAGGATCTGGAAGAACTTGTCGAGCACCTTGCGCTGATCGTTGACCTGCTCGATGCCCGGACGCCCCTCGAACGCTGACGCCACGACGTCGTACTGCGTCGGGTCGGCCAGCTTCACACGAAAGGACTCCGGCAGGGCCTTCTCGGTGACGTTGTCGACGATGGGCGAATCCCTGAACTGCTCCTTGAACCGCTCGTACGCCTCCGCCTTGGACTCGTAGTAGATCTCCTGCACCAACGGGCGAAGGCTCTCGAGGTCGGACTTGATCTGGTCGCGCTGCGCGGCCGTCACCGCACCGCCCGCGCACGATGGGGTGTCGCTGCCCTTGCTGCACAGGAAGATCGACACCTCGACCTTGTCGTACCAGAAGTCCTTCATGGTCGACACCTGCGCGCGCACGAGCAGGCTCGCGCCGAACAGGCCGAGCGAGACCGCGACCGTGATGATCACGGCCAGCGTCATCGTGAGGTTGCGCCGCAGGCCGTTGCCGACCTCGCTCGCGACGAACGTCGCCCTCATTGCGCGTACCCGTAGACGCCGCGGGACTGGTCACGCACGACGTGCCCGCCCTCGAGCTCGATCACGCGTCGACGCATCTGGTCGACGATCTGGGAGTCGTGCGTCGACATGACCACCGTGGTGCCGAGGCGGTTGATGCGGTCGAGCAGCTTCATGATGCCGACCGACGTTGCCGGGTCGAGGTTTCCGGTGGGCTCGTCGGCGATGAGGATCATCGGGCGGTTCACGAACGCGCGGGCGATCGCCACGCGCTGCTGCTCACCGCCGGAGAGCTCGTCGGGACGTCGTCCCTCCTTGCCCTCGAGGCCGACGACCTCGAGCACCTCGGGCACGACCTTGTTGATGTGGGACTTCGGCTTCCCGATCACCTCGAGCGCGAACGCCACGTTCTCCGCGACCGTCTTGTTGGGCAGCAGCCGGAAATCCTGGAACACAGTGCCGATCTGGCGACGCAGGGTGGGGATCTTCCAGTTGGACAGCCGGTTGAGGTCCTTGCCCAGCACCCACACCTGCCCCTTGGTGGGACGCTCCTCGCGCAGCACCAGGCGCAGCATCGTCGACTTGCCGGAACCCGACGGGCCCACGAGGAAGACGAACTCCCCCTTCTCGATCTCCAGCGACACATCGTCCAGCGCGGGCCGCTGCTGGGAGGGATACACCTTCGTGACGTGGTCGAAGAGGATCACGTCCGACAGTGTATGGGCACTAGGCCGTCTGCCTGCGCCAGCGGATCCCGGCCTCCACGAACGCGTCGATCTCCCCATCGAGGACGGCTGCGGTGTTGCCCGTCTCCTCCTCGGTGCGCAGGTCCTTGACCATCTGGTACGGGTGCAGCACGTAGGAGCGCATCTGGTTGCCCCACGAGCCCGCCGTGTCGCCCTTGAGAGCATCGAGCTTGGCCTGCTCCTCCTCACGGCGTCGCGCGAGCAGCTTGGACTGCAGCACGGCCATCGCGGATGCCCGGTTCTGCAGCTGGGAACGCTCGTTCTGGCACGAGACGACGATGCCCGTCGGCAGGTGCGTGATGCGCACCGCGGAGTCCGTGGTGTTGACACCCTGGCCGCCCGGGCCCGATGACCGGTAGACATCGACCCGGATCTCGTCGTCGGGGATCTCGACGTGATCCGTCTGCTCGACGACGGGCACAACCTCGACCTCCGCGAACGACGTCTGACGACGGCCCTGGTTGTCGAACGGCGAGATGCGCACGAGTCGATGCGTACCCTGCTCGACCGACAGCGTCCCGTACGCGTACGGCACACGCACGTGGAACGTGGCCGACTTGATGCCCGCCTCCTCGGCGTAGGACGTGTCATTGACCTCGTAGGGCCATCCGTGGCGCTCGCAGTAGCGCGTGTACATGCGCAGCAGCATCTCCGCCCAGTCCGCTGCGTCGACGCCGCCTGCGCCCGAGCGGATCGTCACGAACGCCTCGCGTGCGTCGTACTCCCCCGACAGCAGCGTGCGGACCTCCATCTCGTCGATGGCCGACGACACGGAGTCCAGCTCGGCACGGGCATCGGCGAGGGCCCCCTCGTCGCCCTCGTCCTCCGCGAGCTCGAAGAGCACGGGCAGGTCGTCGAGCCGGGTCCGCAGGGCCCCGACCTTGCGCAGCTCTCCCTGCAGGAAGGACAGGCGGGAGGTGACCTGCTGGGCCTGCTCCTGGTCGTTCCACAGGTCCGGCGAGCTGGCCTGCGCCTCAAGGTTCTCGACCTGGGCGCGGATCGCCGGCAGGTCCAGGACGGCCTCGATGCTGGCCATGGTGGTCTGGAGGGCGGAGAGGCGCTCGGCGGTCTCGATGTCGGCCATGGTGAGCCAAGGGTACGGGCGGGCCGAACTTCCCCGGGCGGGGTGTCCTGCTCCCCCGCGCTGGCCCTATGCGCCCGAGCGGTACGCCAGCACCGCGGTGGCCTCGGCGGCGATGCGCTCGTCGGCGGGCCGGAACGGCAGCCGCAGCGGGGCACTGAGCAGCACGGCCACGCTGCGGCCGTCGGTCGTCACCCCCTCCACGCGCACGCCGTCGATGCCGCCCCCTGCCGACTCCTCCAGAAAACTCTGCACGCGGACACGGACGGACACCGGGTCCAGCGACGTGGTCGCGTTCGCACCATCGCGGTAGTAGGCGGCAAGGTCGATGGCCTGCGCGCCGGCGAGAGCGGTGGCGTCGGCCAGGTTCACCAGCGCCCGACGCTGGAGGTACGCGGCCGATGCGTCGACACCGACGACCACGGCGATCAGCCCGATGACGACGGCACCCAGCCCCAGCAGCAGCACGCTGCCCCGATCGTCGCGCAGCCTCGGGAACCTCATGCGGGCACGCTCCGGTACTCGTCCACGGGCACGCGGTGCTCCGCGATGATCGGCACGAGGGAGGGAGACGCGCCCGCGAACGACTCCGGCAGCCACGGCAGCGGGACGCGCCACTGCACCTGCACCACCACGGTCGAGCCCGGTGTCAGGCAGGGCGCATCCACGCAGCCGATGCGCAGTGCGTCCGCGGGCAGGGCGAGCCCGTGGTCGTCGAACGCGAGCAGCGCGGCCGCCGCGGCACGCTCGTGACCCTGCGCAGGGGAGGCCGCGGTGACGAATGCGCGGCCCGCCTCGCGCACCGCCTGCGTGCTGGCGAAGACAGCCTGCTGGACGCCCGCCGCCGCGAGCACGATGTAGGCGAGCGGCACGAGCATGCCAACGCCGATCGCAAGGAACTCGATCACGGCTGATCCGCGATCGGATCTCACGTCCACGTCATGTCCACGTCACGCCCACCTCACGTCCATCCCTCCTGCAGAGCGCGCCCCTCGACGGTCAGCGCGGCCGGGCCCAGCAGGCCCACGAGCGGGAGGTCCGCCTCAATGCGCACGATCATGACGTCGACTGGGCCCGCGGTGCCCGCGGTCGCGGTGACGTCGCGGATGATGGATGCCACGAGCGTCTGCTCCACCAGGCTGCGGGCGCGCACGACACCCGCCTGCGGGTCTGCGCCCGCGAGGGACGCAGCCCGCGCACCCTCGGCAGCGGCGGACGTCAGGGTGGCACGCACATGCATCGCGAGGGCGATCTGCAGGATGCCGGCCAGCAGGAGCATCACCAGCGGCGCGACGAGCACGAACTCGACCGCGGCACTGCCGCGGTCACCGCCCCATGGCCGCACACGCATGGCTTCGCGCCTCAGGGTGCGGTGACGGAGCCGATGGCGCGGCCGAGCACAGCCGAGAGCTGGTCGTCGGCGATGACCCAAAGTGCGGTGACGAGCCCTGCGCTCATCACGCTGACGAGCACCCACCCGGGCACGTCGCCGCGGTCGTCGCTGGCCATCAGGGCCACGTGCACGCGGGCCAGCGCGCGTCGCGCGACTCCTCGGGGGTCGGCGCTTCGAGGATCGATACCGAGGGGGTCGGCGCTTCGAGGATCGATAGCGAGGGCCTTGGCGCCTCGGGGAGCGATAGCGCGGGAGTTGACTGTCATGGCATTCCTTCTTCTCTGGTGGTTCGGGACTCAGGGGACGACGACGTGCAGGGCGTGCAGTCCGGGGTAGAGCGCGATGAGCACGACGGTGGGCAGCACGAGGAAGGCGATCGGGACGAGCATGGTGACGTCGCGGCGCCCCGCGGACTCCAGCAGTCGACGCCGCTCGTCCGCGCGCACGTCCAGCGCCTGGGCCCGCAGCACGTCGCCGAGCGGCGAGCCCTGCTCGAGGCACACGAGCACGGCGTCGACCAGGCGCCGCAGAGCGGGCGAGCCCGTCCCCAGTGACCGGAGGGCCGTCTCGACCGGAACTCCGGAGCGCACATGCGCCAGAGTGGCGTCGACGTCCTCGGCCAGGGGGCCGTCGAGGTGCGAGGCCGCGCGATCGAGCACGACCACCGGCCCGGCACCTGCCGACACACCCAAGGCGAGCAGGTCGGCCAGCAGTGGGACCGCCGCGGTGACTCGCTCGTCACGGCGACGCCGGACGTGCCGCGACCACAGGTCAGCGGACCACAGGCCCACGACGCCGCCGACCGCTGCGAGCGCGGCCCACGCGATCGGCTGCGGCGCGTCGACGGTCAGCAGCGCCGCGAGCAGCAGCCCGACGACCCCGCCGAGCAGTGCACCCGTACGTCGCTGCGATCCTGTCGGGCCCGGACGTCGTGGCAGTAGCGACGCCGACACGACGGCGAGCACCGAGAGGTCGCGTCGTCTCACGTCGGTGTGACCGGGGATGCCGACGAAAGGGCCGATGCGATCAGCGACCGGAAGGGGACGGCGCTCACGCACCCACCATGAGACCAGCAGCGCCGCACCCGCGACGAGCAGTCCGAGCATCGCGCCCATCGGACTCATGACGCCAGCCTCGACAGCTCCGGCAGCCGCGCGAGGCGGGTCATCATCAGGTAGGCGAGCGCCGAGAGCACGGCTGCCGCCGCGAGCACGGCACTTCCACCGGGTGTGGCGAACGCCACCACGGCCTCGGGTCGGGTGCTCAGCAGCAGCAGGGTGATCCAGGGGGCAGCAACGGCCATGCGCGCTGCCGACACCGTCCAGCTCTGCCGTCCGCGGATCTCCGCGCGGATGCGCGCGTCCTCGCGCAGCATCGTCGACAGCGTGCGCAGGACCTCACCGACACTCGTGCCGCCGAGCTCACGCGCGAGCCGCAGTGCCACCACGACGCGGTCGGCGACGGCATCGGCAGCGTCGTCCTGAAGGCGATCGAGGGCCGCCTCGAACGAGCCCGTGGCCCGGTGCTCGCTGACCGCCGATGCGAACAGCGGCTGCAATGCGTCGGGTCCAGACACCGAGACGGACGCCAGCGCCTCGGGCAGTCCCAGCCCGGCACGGATGCCCGCGACCATGGTGTCGACGGCCTCCGGCCACGCGGCCCGCGCAAGCTCGGTCCGCTGCCGGGCCCGTCGTCGCACAAGCAGGATCGGCGCCGACCCGATCGCGATCGCGCCGAGCAGTGCAACGACGGGCAGGCCAGTCATCGCCCCGGCGACGATGCCGCCGACGAGCGCAGCGAGGACGCTCCCGGCGGCCAGCACCGCGGGCGCGACCGACGGCCACCCGGCCTGGGCAAGCAGGCGCGCGAGCCGCTGACCGCTCCCGCGTCGTCGATCCGTGCCCGACCGCGGGGGCTGCCGCCACGCGGACAGGATGAGCAGCACCGCGACGGCAGCAAGCAGCCCGACGAGCGCCCCGGGCAGCATGGAGGTCACGACACACCTCCGGACAGCAGGCGCAGCACGTCGATGTCGAGATCGTCGAACCGCTCCAGGTGCGGGGGGAAGCCCGTCGCGCGGCGCAGCCCCGAGGCGTCGCGCAGGAACACCGGCGACATCTCGACCGTGCCCTCCTCGACGCGGCCCGACACCGCGGCGATCTCCCGAACGCGTCGACCCGTGCGGTCGGCCTGCAGGTGGACGACGAGGTCGACGCATCCGGCGACCGTCGGCACGACGAACCGGGCATCGATGTTGCTGCCGGCCAGCATCGGCAGAGTGCACAGCTTGGTGACCGCCTCGCGAGCGCTGTTCGCGTGCAGGGTCGCCATGGCCGGCATGCCGGAGTTCATCGCGATGAGCAGGTCGAGGGCCTCGGCCTGGCGGACCTCGCCGACGACGAGCCGGGTCGGGCGCATGCGCAGCGCCTCGGTGACCAGTCGACGCAGGGGGATCGCTCCCGTGCCCTCGAGGCTTGCGGGCCGCGTCTGGAGCGCGACGTGGTCCGGATGCTCGAGGTCGAGCTCGAACACCTCCTCGCACGTGATGATCCGCTCGGTCGCGGGCACGGACCCGAGCAGGCCGGTCAGGAAGGTGGTCTTCCCCGTCTGCGTCCCTCCTGCGACGACGATGTTGAGCCCGGCCCGGACGGCGGCGTCGAGGAATTCCGCGGCCTGACCGCTGAGCATCCCGTGGTGGACGAGGTCCGCGACCGACCGCGTCCGCACGACGAACCTGCGGATGTTGACGGCCCAGTGCTCGCGCGTGATGTCGGGGATCACGACATGCAGGCGACTTCCGTCCGGGAGCATCGCGTCGACGAAGGGGGTGCTCAGGTCGAGACGCCGACCGGAGATCCGCAGCATGCGCTCGACGAGGTCGCGCACCTGCAGGCTGTTGAGGACGATCGGGGTCAGCTCGCTGCGACCGTCGCGCGCGATGAACACGCGCCCCGGCTCGTTGATCCACACCTCCTCGACGGTCGGGTCGTCGAGGTAGGGCTGCAGCGGCCCGAAGCCTGCGATCGCGTGGAAGGCGGCCTGCGCGACGCCGGCGACGTCGTCGTCCATGAGAAGGCCCGCGATGGCCTCGTCGACGAGGCTGCGCACGGCGAGGGGGTCGCGCAGCGGATCGATCCCGCGTTCGCGCACCTGAGCGCGGACGCGCTGCTCGACATCGATGGCGGTGGGCACGTCAACGACGGTAGGTCGACCTGGGGTCGATGCGCCACGGGCAGTTCAGCGCCTGTGGAAAACGTGCGTCAGGCGCTGGCGCAGAAGCGATCCCACGCGGCGGCCACGAACTCCGGGTGCTCCATCTGCGACACATGCCCGCTGTCCGGAAGCACGACGACGTGCGCATTGCGGAAGTGCTTCGTCACGCGATGGGCCGTGCGCGAGTCGACGAGCGGGTCCTTGCGCCCGTAGATCACCAGCGTGGGACAGGTGACGCGCTCGGCGAGGCGCCACGGCCGGTCCGGCCCACGATCGGCGTAGGACCGAAGCAGGCCGCGCAGTGAGCGCAGGAACGCATCCCCCGCGTACGGCAGGCGATCGCGCTCGCTCACCTCACGAGCCGCCTCCTCAAGTCTCTCCGGGGCGACGCGCGAGGGATCGGCGTATGTGGCGTCGATCGTGCCACGCACGCGCGCTGTGGCGTCTACTTCCATGAACTTGGCCACAAGCTTCTCCCCCACGCCGGGCACGGCGATGACCGGCAGGTGGACGTTGCCTCGCGTGATGGTCAGCGACGGGAGCGCCGGAGAGATGAGCGTCAGGGATCGCACGAGCTCGGGGTGACGCGCAGCCAGCTGCAGGGCGACGGCCCCGCCCATCGAGTTACCGAGCACGTGCATGGGCGCCAGGCCGAGGTGGTGGATCAGGTCGACCACGCTGCGCGCATGCCCGGCCGGCGTCATGTCGCCGTCGCGGGGCGGCGGGGAGTAGCCGAACCCCCCGAGGTCGACCGCCCATCCGTCGACCTGCGGCTGCAGGGCGTGCATGAGGTCGGTCCAGTTGAGCGAGGAGCCGCCGAGCCCGTGCACATAGAGGGCACCCGGCAGGCCGGGACGGTCGCCCGGGGCATGGCGGACGGTCAGGGTCCGGGTCGGCAGCCGGAGCTCCTCCCGCGGCAAGGCCGGCAGCGGACGGCCCGCGACGTCGCCATGGACGTCAGCACCGGCGGCGGGTCCGGGGTCGATCGCGGTCACGTCACCAGAGTACGCGCCACCTAGTTACTCACCAGTAGGATAGGGGCATGACGGCTCCAGCGGCACCCACGCGGGCTGCCCGGCTGCCCCGGCAGGAGCGGCGCCAGCAGGTCCTGACCGCGGCGCTCGAGGTCTTCTCCGCCGTCGGCTACCACGCTGCCTCGATGGACGAGATCGCCGAGCGGGCCGGGGTGTCCAAGCCGGTGCTCTACCAGCACTTCCCCGGCAAGCTCGACCTGTACCTCGAGCTGCTCGATGCCGGCGTCGAGGACCTTCTGGCCGCCGCACGACAGGCCCTGACCGGGACCACCGACAACGCCCTGCGCGTGCAGGCCATGGTGCGCGCCTACTTCTCCTTCGTCGAGGAGCCCAGCGGCGCCTTCCGGCTGGTGTTCGAGAGCGACCTGGCACACGAGCCGGCGGTGCGCGAGCGGATGGATGCGGCCGACCACGCGATGGCCGCGATGAGCGCCGCCGTGATCGCCGAGGACACCGGGCTGAGCGCCGACCAGGCCCTGCTGCTCGCCTCGGGGATGCAGGGCCTCGTGCAGGTCTCGGCCCAGCGCTGGATCCGCATGGGCTCAGGGCGGCCGACGCGCGAGCAGGCAACTGAGCTCGTGGCCGGACTCGCGTGGCGCGGCATCAGCAGCTTCCCGCTGTCCCATCCGCCGCAGGCGGAATAGACCGACGTCTGGAACGCTTGACCACCGAGGACGCATTCGACATGCGGCCCCACCACCCGAAGGGAACAGCAGTGGAGATCAAGATCGGCGTGCAGGACACCCCGCGTGAGGTGACGCTCGACAGCAATGACGCGCCCGAGGACGTCATCAAGGCCGTCGAGGCGGCGCTGGCCAAGGGCGGGAACCTGACGCTCGTCGACGACCGCGGCCGCACGGTCATCGTGCCGGGCGCAAAGATCGCGTACGTCGAGGTGGGGGCTGCGACGAAGGGGCGGGTCGGCTTCGGCGGGTAGCCGCCGGAGCGCGGGGGCCGGCTTCGGCGGGTAAGGGCCTCCGCTATGCCGCTATGCCGCCAGGCCTAGGGCTGACATGCGGCGGGAGTGGTTCTCGGTGAGGCGCGCGAGCATGCGGCCGATCTCGGCGAGATCAGTGCCCGGACGATCGACGCCGCCGACGAGCAGCGTGGAGAGCGCATCGCGCTCCGCGGCCACGCGCTGCGCCTGCGAGAGCGCCTCGCCGACGAGCCGGCGGCCCCACAGGGCCAGGCGCCCACCCACGCGCGGATCCTCCTGAATGGCGGCGCGCACGCGGTCGACGATGAAGGCGGACTGGCCGAGGTCGTCGCACACCGAGAGCACCAGCGCCCGGGTGTCCTCGTCGACGTACGCCGAGATCTCGCGGTAGAAGTCCGTGCCGATGCCGTCACCGACATAGGCCTTGACCATGCCCTCGAGCCAGTCGCTCGGTGCCGTCTGCGCGTGATACTCCCCGTAGGCACGACGGAACGGGGCCATTGCCTCGGCCGGGTCAGCACCCAGCTCCACGAGGCGGTCCCGCAGCGAGAGGAAGTGGCGGTACTCCGCCGTGGCCATTCCGGCGAGCGCAGCCTTGTCGTCGATGTCATCGGCCATCGCGGCATCCGCGGCGATTCGCTCGAAGGCCGTGAGCTCACCGTAGGCGAGCACCCCGAGCAGGTCGATCACCGCTGCGCGGTACTGCGGATCGGTGTCGAGCGCGCTTGGGTCGGTCATGGTGCGCTCAGGCTAGCGAGTGCCGCACGGTACAGTTGGGCCAAATGACCTCTTCTGTGGATCCCACGACAGCCCCCACCTTCGTTGAACTCGGCGCCGACGCGCAGATCGCCGAAGCCCTCGCCGCCGACGGCATCACCCACGCCTTCCCCATCCAGGCACAGTGCATCCCCTCGGCGATCAAGGGCAGCGACCTCATCGGCCAGGCCAAGACGGGCACCGGCAAGACGCTCGGCTTCGGCATCCCCCTGCTGCAGCGCATGGTCGCTCCGGCCAACCCCGACTACGCCTCACTGCCCGCGGCCGCGCAGGGCAGGCCCCAGGCCCTCGTCGTCTGCCCGACGCGCGAGCTCGGCCTGCAGGTCGCGACCGACATCGAGCGCGCCGGTCGCATCAAGGGCGTGCGCGTCCTTGCCGTCTACGGCGGACGCGCGTACGAGCCGCAGATCGAGGCCCTGCAGAAGGGCATCGACGTGGTCGTCGGAACCCCGGGTCGCATCATCGACCTCGCGAACCGCCGCGACCTGGACCTCTCGCACGTGCGCGTCCTCGTCCTCGACGAGGCCGACGAGATGCTCGACATGGGATTCCTCCCCGATGTCGAGCGCATCGTGGCGATGCTGCCGTCGGAGCGCCAGACGATGCTGTTCTCAGCGACGATGCCAGGGCAGATCGTCAACCTCGCGCGTCGCTACATGAGCAACCCCCTGCACCTGCGCGCCGCCGACATGGGTGACGAGAACGCCACGGTCGACGCGATCGAGCAGCACGTGTGGCGCGTCCACCCCATGGACAAGGTCGAGCTGCTCGCGCGCATCCTGCAGGCCGACGGCCGTCAGCTCGCCATGATCTTCACGCGCACCAAGCGCAAGGCGCAGAAGGTCAACGACGAGCTCACCGATCGCGGATTCGCGGTGGGCACCGTGCACGGTGACCTCGGCCAGGGTGCACGTGAGCAGGCCCTGCGCGCCTTCCGCACCGGCAAGATCGACGTGCTTGTCGCCACCGATGTCGCGGCTCGCGGCATCGACGTCGACAACGTCACGCATGTCATCAACTACGAGTGCCCTGAGGACGAGAAGACGTACCTGCACCGCATCGGACGCACCGGGCGGGCGGGCAACTCGGGCACCGCGGTCACGTTCGTCGACTGGGAGGACGTCGCCCGCTGGCAGATGATCGACCGGGCGCTGAAGCTGCCGTTCAAGGATCCGATCGAGACGTACTCCACCAGTGACCACGTCTACACCGGGCTGAACATCCCGGCAGGGACCAAGGGCACTCTGCCGAAGGCCTCCCGCACGCGCGAGGGACTCGCGGCCGAGGCGGTCGAGGACCTCGGCGAGACCGGCAAGGTCCGCAAGCCCAAGGATTCTGGTGACCGTGATCGCAAGGGCGGCGGCCGGGACGGTCACGCCAAGGGCAAGGACGGCGGTCGCAAGGGTGGCGGCCACAAGGACGGCGGTCGCAAGGACGGCGACCGCAAGCGCGAGGGCCGCAGGCATGAGTCCGACGCCCAGATGGCTGCAGAGCCCAAGCCCTCGGGCGACGCCACCCGTCGACGCCAGCGTCGGCGCACGCGCAGCGGAGCGCCCGTCACACCGGCGGAGTAGCCAGCTGGTGAGCGAGCCTGCGGTACTCCTGCGCACCACGTGACGTCGGGGCCGTGGCGAGGATGCTCCGCCCCGCGGCAGGGGCCTCGGCGAACCTGATCGAGCGGCTGATCGGCGCGAGCACCCGCACTCCGTAGCGCGGCCCGAGGTCGTCGAGGACGGCTCGTGCATGCACGGTGCGTCCGTCGTACAGCGTGGGCAGCACGCCTGCGACGCGCAGTCGCGGATTCGTCAGGCGGCGTACGTCGTCGATGGTCTCCATGAGCTGCCCGACGCCGCGGTGCGAGAGCGTCTCGCACTGCAGGGGGATGAGGACCTCGTCCGCAGCGGTCAGCGCGTTGATCGTGATGATGCCCAGCGAGGGCGAGCAGTCCAGCAGGATCCAGTCGTAGGCGTCCGTCACCGGAGCAAGGACATCGCGGACGATGAACTCCCGACCCACTACGGAAGCCAGCGCGCGGTCGGCTCCTGCGAGGCCGATCGACGCCGGCAGCAGGTCCACACCGTCGGGCGTCGGGGCGATGAGCTCATGGAGTGCGGCACCCTCGGGCGCCAGGAAGGCATCGGCTGCCGTGCGCTCGAGGTCCTCCGGGTCCAGGCCGAGGGAGAACGTGGCGCACGCCTGCGCATCGAGGTCCACGACGAGGACGCGGGCGCCTGCCTCCGCGAGGGCGGCTCCGAGGTTGACCACCGTGGTCGTCTTGGCGACGCCGCCCTTCTGGTTGGCGACGGCGAGGATCCGGGGCACGTCGACGACCCTACGGCCGGGGCAGGTTTGATCGGCAGCGCCATCGGGTAAGACAGGGGTGTGGCCGAGTCCCCATGCTCCTGGCGCCTGCCCGACGAGTCCTCCGCCGTGCCCACCGCACGGCGTCTCGTGAGGGACTGCCTGGCCGCCGCCTGTCACCCCGGGCCGGAGAGCCTGATCGAGGATGCCGCGCTGATCGCCTCGGAGTTCGTCACCAACGCCCTCGAGCACGGGCACCCGCCGATCGACCTGCTCGTGGGGTGCGATGACAGCACCGTGCGGATCGAGGTGACCAGCGGCACGGGCCCGACGAGTCCAGCCGCCGCCGATCCCGATCCCGGGACGCCCGACGGTCGCGGGCTCACCATCGTCGGGATGCTCGCCGCCGACTGGGGCTGGCGGCGCGAGGGCGGGCGGATCAGGGTGTGGGCGGAGCTGACCCGCTGACGAGTGGCTTCGGCACCAGGCCCCACCCCTGGAGGATCTCGACCAGGCCGGTACTGGTGTCCAAGCCCGCCAGCTGGTCCATGGAGTACCACGCCGCGTCGCTGGCATCGTCCCCGGCCCGCAGCGGTGCGGGGTCATCGACGCGCAGAAGGAAGTCGTCGATCACGTAGACGCCACCGCCCGGTGCGTCCCGACGGATGGCACCCACATGCCGATCGACGACTCCGACCAGCCCGGTCTCCTCCTGCAGTTCGCGCAGGACGGCATCGTGCAGGTCCTCACCGGACTCGACCCGGCCTCCGGGCAGCGACCACTTTCCCTGCGCCGGCGGATTCCCGCGCCGTATGAGCAGCAGCCTGCCCGCGTCGTCGAAGACGACCGCGCCGACGCACGGGATCTCGGGCGAGCGCTCGAGGCTCATCCGCGGGACTTGTAGTCCTCGAGGATGCGGCGGGCGATGATCACGCGCTGGATGTCGGCAGTGCCCTCGCCGATCATCAGCATCGGGGCCTCACGGTACAGGCGCTCGATCTCGTACTCCTTGGAGTAGCCGTAGCCGCCGTGGATGCGGAAGGAGTCCTCGACGACCTCCTTGCAGTACTCGCTCGCGAGGTACTTGGCCATGCCGGACTCGAGGTCGTTGCGCTCGCCGGAGTCCTTCTTGCGCGCCGCCATGACCATCATCTGATGCGCGGCCTCGACCTTCGTCGCCATGTCGGCAAGCCGGAATGCGACCGCCTGGTGCTCGGCGATCTTCTTGCCGAAGGTCACGCGCTGCTGCGCGTACTCGACACCCAGCTCGAACGCCCGCGTCGCCAGTCCGCACGCCCGTGCGGCGACGTTGACTCGGCCGACCTCGACGCCGTCCATCATCTGGTAGAAGCCCTTGCCGGGCGCACCGCCCAGCAGGTCGTCGTTCGACAGGCGCAGGCCGTCCATCACCAGCTCCGTGGTGTCGACACCCTTGTAGCCCATCTTTTCGATCTTGCCGGGGATCGTCAGGCCGGGACGCACCACGCCGAAGCCGCTCGGCTTCTCGACCAGGAAGGTGCTCATCTTCTTGTATACGCTGGCGCCCTCCTCGGCCTCACCCGGGGTGACCACGAGCACGGCCACGAGGGTCGAGGACCCACCGTTCGTCAGCCACATCTTCTGGCCGTTGAGAACCCACTCGTCGCCGTCACGCACGGCCTTGCTGGTGATCGCGGCGACGTCCGAGCCGCAGCCCGGCTCGGACATGCTGAACGCCCCGCGGACCTCGCCGGTGGCCATGCGCGGCAGGTAGCGCTGCTTCTGCTCCTCCGTGCCGTGCTGCATGAGCATGTAGGCGACGATGAAGTGGGTGTTGATCACACCGGAGACGCTCATCCAGCCCCGCGCGATCTCCTCCACCACCAGCGCGTAGGTCAGCAGCGACTCGCCCAGCCCGCCGTACTCCTCGGGGATCATCAGGCCGAA
Source organism: Actinomycetota bacterium (assembly GCA_017856385.1). Lineage (GTDB taxonomy): Bacteria > Actinomycetota > Actinomycetes > S36-B12 > S36-B12 > UBA10649. The sequence continues at coordinate 15,627 of JAFMFD010000021.1, read as the reverse complement.
GACACCCATCTCCTTCAGGCCGTCCACGATGGCCTGCGGGTACTCGTCGGCATGCTCCAGCTCGTTCGCGACCGGCAGGATCTCGTTGTCGACGAACTCCCGCACCGCCTCGAGGATCGCCTGCTGCTCCTCGGTCAGCCCCTCTGTCTGCGCTAGACGACCCATCTCATGCCTCCGGCTTCTCGAATGCCCTGGTGCGCTGCATGCCTGCTGCACGGCCCTTGGCCGCGATGACGATGGCCATCTTGCGACTGGCCTCGTCGATCATCTCGTCGCCGAGCATCACGGCTCCCTTGGCGCCGCCCGCTGCTGACGTGTAGTAGTCGTACGCGTCGAGTATCAGCTCGGCGTGGTCGTAGTCCTCCTGCTTGGGCGAGAACACCTCGTTCGCGGCCGCGACCTGGTCGGGGTGCAGCACCCACTTGCCGTCGAAGCCCAGCGCCGCGCTGCGCCCCGCGACCCGCCGGTAGCCGTCAAGGTCCTTGATCGCCAGGTACGGGCCGTCGATCGCCTGCTTGTCGTACGCGCGAGCCGCCATCAGGATCCGCATCAGGATGTAGTGGTACGCGTCGCCAACGTCGTAGCCGGGCGGCTGCTCCCCGACCACGAGCGACTTCATGTTGATGCTGGCCATGAAGTCCGCGGGGCCGAAGATGATCGTCTCCACCCGAGGGCTGGCCTGCGCGATCGCGTCGACGTTGATCAGGCCGAGGGCGTTCTCGATCTGCGCCTCGATGCCGATGCGACCGACCTCCAGGCCGTTGGACTTCTCGATCTGCGTCAGCAGCAGGTCCAGCGCCACCACCTGATCCGCGGTCTGGACCTTCGGGAGCATGATGCAGTCCAGGTTCGCCCCGGCTCCCTCCACGACCTCGACGACGTCCGCGTAGGTCCACTGGGTGGTCCAGTCGTTCACCCGGACCACCCGGGTCTTGCCCTCGTAGCCGCCCTCGTTCAGCGCGGCGACGATGTTCTTGCGGGCCTCGGGCTTGGCGATCGGCGCGACCGCGTCCTCGATGTCCATGAAAACCTGGTCCGCAGGCAGGCCCTTGGCCTTCTCGAGCATCTTGGGACTCGATCCGGGGACGGCCAGGTTCGACCGGCGTGCACGCTGCGGGGCCATGGGACTCCTGTTCGGTGGGCGGATGGATGGGTCGGCGGCAGCCCGTCAGGCGGGCTGGAGGTCCTTGCTGCGGCGGATGACGCCGAGGACGCGCGTCATCACCTCGGTCAGGTCGTAGTCCTTCGGGGTGAAGACCGCGGCCACGCCGTCGTCCATCAGCGCGGCGGCGTCGGCGTCGGGGATGATGCCGCCGAGGACGACCGGGACCTCGCCCATGCCCGACGCGCGCAGGCCCGCGATGATCTCCGGCACCAGGTGCAGGTGCGAGCCGGACAGGATCGACAGCCCGACGCAGTCGACGTCCTCCTGGACTGCCGCAGCGACGATCTGCTCCGGTGTCAGGCGGATGCCCTGGTACACGACCTCGAAGCCGGCATCGCGAGCCGCGACCGCGACCTGCTCGGCGCCGTTCGAGTGACCGTCGAGCCCCGGCTTGGCCACCAGCATCCGCAGGCGGTGCCCGAGCTCGTCCGCCGTCGCCGCAACCGCCGCACGCAGCTCGGCGAGCCCGGCTCGATCACCGACGCCCACCGCGCTCGTGACTCCCGTCGGCGCCCGGTACTCCCCGAAGACCGCACGCAGGGCTTCGGCCCACTCCCCGGTCGTCACGCCGGCGCGAGCGCAGGCCAGGGAGGCCTCCACGAGGTTCGTCGACGTCATCGCATCCGCGCTCAGACGCGCGACGGCGGCCTTGACGGCTGCCGGGTCTCGCTGCGCACGCCACTCGTCCAGTGCGATGATCGCCCGCTCCTCGACCACCGGGTCGACCCGCTCGATCGCGGTGTCGAGGTCCGCCGTCAGCGGGCTTGGCTCAGATGTCGTGTGCGCGTTGACGCCGACGATGACCTCCTCGCCCGACTCGACCCGGCGGCGGCGCTCGGCGTGCGAAGCCACCAGGGCCGACTTGAGGTATCCGGACTCCACCGCGGCGACGGCGCCGCCCATCTCCGCGATCCTGGCCATCTCGGCCTTCGCGTCATCGACCAGCTGGGCGACCTTGGCCTCGATCACGTGCGAGCCATCGAAGATGTCGTCGTACTCGAGCAGGTCCGTCTCGAGGGCCAGCACCTGCTGCATCCGCAGGCTCCACTGCTGGTCCCACGGCCGCGGCAGGCCGAGTGCCTCGTTCCACGCGGGCAGCTGGACCGCACGGGCGCGCGCATTCTTCGACAGTGTCACGGCGAGCATCTCGAGCACGATGCGCTGCACGTTGTTCTCCGGCTGCGCCTCCGTCAGTCCGAGCGAGTTCACCTGAACCCCGAACCGGAAGCGTCGGTCCTTCTCGTCGGTGACCCCGTACCGATCGCGGGTGATCTCGTCCCACAGCTGGACGAAGGCGCGCATCTTGCACATCTCCTCGATGAAGCGCACACCAGCGTTGACGAAGAAGGAGATGCGGGCGACGACGGAGGCCATCTGCTCCGCCGTGACCTGCCCCGAGTCACGCACCGCGTCGAGCACCGCGATCGCGGTCGCGAGCGAGAAGGCCACCTCCTGCACGGGGGTCGCACCCGCCTCCTGCAGGTGGTAGGAGCAGATGTTGATCGGATTCCACTTCGGGGTGTTCGCCACGCTCCACGTGATCATGTCGGTGATGAGCCGCATCGACGGCTCCGGTGGGAACACGTACGTTCCGCGGGACAGGTACTCCTTGATGATGTCGTTCTGCGTCGTGCCCGCAAGCGCAGCGCGATCGGCACCCTGCTCATCCGCGACCGCGACGTACAGGGCGAACAGCCACATCGCCGTTGCATTGATCGTCATCGACGTGTTCATCTGGTCGAGCGGAATGCCGTCGAGCAGCTGACGCATGTCACCGAGATCGGCGACGGGTACGCCGACCTTGCCGACCTCGCCGCGGGCGAGGGGGGAGTCCGGGTCGTAGCCCGTCTGGGTGGGCAGGTCGAACGCGATCGACAGGCCCGTCTGGCCCTTCTCGAGGTTCCTGCGGTAGAGCGCGTTGGACTCGCGGGGGGACGAGTGTCCCGCGTAGGTGCGCATCACCCACGGCTTGCTCCGCTGGCCCATCGCACCTCTCCTCGACACCGGCGGATCCTAGACACCGGCGGACCGGTCTACTTGCGCTTGTTGATCTCCTCGGTGAGCTGCGGGACGACCGCGAACAGGTCGCCCACCACGCCGAAGTCGGCAAGCTCGAAGATCGGCGCCTCGGGGTCCTTGTTGACGACGACGATCGTCTTCGACGTCTGCATGCCTGCACGGTGCTGGATCGCACCGGAGATCCCGTTGGCGATGTAGAGCTGCGGCGAGACCGTCTTGCCGGTCTGGCCCACCTGGTACTGGTGCGGGTACCAGCCCGCATCCGTGGCCGCACGCGACGCCCCCACCGCTGCCCCGAGGGAGTCGGCGAGGGACTCGATCACCGCGAAGCCGTCGGGCGAGCCCACCCCGCGACCGCCGGACACGACGACCTGCGCCTCGGCGAGCTCCGGCCGGCCGCCCTTGGTCGCTGCCGAGTGACCCGTGATGGTGGCCTTGCGGGCGGCGTCGCTGAGCGACACGGAGACGTCCTGACGGGCGGGCGATGCGGGTGCCGCCTCGGGTGCGACGGCGTTGCCCCGCACGGTGATGATCGGCACGCCCCGCGTGACCGTCGAGTGGACGATCGTGGAGCCGCCGAACACACTCTGCGTCGCGACGATGCGGTCGCCGTCCGCGGCGACGTCGACGGCGTCGGTGATGATGCCGGAGTCGACCTTGATGGCGAGGCGACCGGCCACCTCCTTGCCGTCTGCCGTCGAGGGGACGAGGACGGCCGCGGGCGCGACCTGCTGCACGAGCTGCGCGAGCACCTCGGCCGCCGGGGCGACGGGGTGCTGGGCCAGGTCGGCGCCGTCGGCCACGTAGACCTTCGTCGCGCCGTACTCGCCGAGTGCGGCGATCGCAGCGTCACTGATGCCCGGGCCCACCCACACGGCGGCCGGCTCGCCCAGTCGACGTGCGGCGGTGAGCAGCTCCGTCGTGGACTTGCGCACCGCTCCGTCGACGGCGTCGACGAGGACGAGGACCTCACTCATCACGTTCTCCTTCGTGGCTTGCGCTGGGTACGGCGGGTCAGATGAACTTCTGGGTGGCGAGGAAGTCGGCGACCTTCACGCCGCCATCGCCCTCGTCGGTGACAACGGTGCCGGCGGCCTTCGGGGGCCGGGCAGCGAAGTCGTTGACCGCGCTCCACGCGGCACCCGCGCCGACGGCGGCCGACTCCAGGCCCAGATCGGACACCGAGAGGGTCTCCACGGGCTTCTTCTTCGCGGCCATGATCCCCTTGAACGACGGGTAGCGGGGCTCGTTGATCTTCTCGACGACGCTGACGACGGCGGGCAGGGCTGCAGTCACGGTCGCGAAGCCGCTCTCGGTGACACGCTCGATCGTCACCGTGCTGCCGCTCACCTCGACCTTCTGCGCGAAGGTCAGCTGCGCCCAGCCGAGACGCTCGGCCACCATGGCCGGGACGACACTCATGCGTGCATCCGTCGACTCCGAGCCGAAGATCACCAGATCGAACCCGCGACCGGCGAGGGCCGCCGCGATGACTGCGCTGGTGGCGATGGCGTCCGAGCCGCCGAGGGCGTCGTCCACGATGTGCACTCCGGCGTCCGCACCCATGCTGAGCGCCTTGCGGACCGTCTCCGAGGCGCGGTCCGGGCCCATCGAGACGACCACGACCTCGCCCCCTTGCGCCTCGATGAGCTGCAGGGCCTCCTCGACGGCGTACTCGTCGAGCTCGTTCATGACGCCGTCGGCGGCCTCGCGGTCGAGGCGCGAGTCCGCCGCGCGGAGCTTCTTCTCGGCCCAGGTGTCGGGCACCTGCTTGACGCAGACGGCGATCTTCACGGAGGGCTCCTCCCCGGTCATGGCTCGAGGTCGGTCGGACCTCAGGCCGGCAGTGCGATGGCCCGTGCGGGCGGGTGAATTGGATCCAATCCTAGGGGGACTTGGGGAACCCGCAGAACCGACCCTTCTGTTGTGCTTCCGACTATATGGTGTCCAAGTATCTGCCGCCACCCCTGTGAGGGACATGACCACCGAACTGGCCCGTCGGGCCCGCATCAGCGCCGTCCAGATGTGCTCACGCTCCGGGGCGTCCCACATCGGCTCCGCGCTGTCCGTCATCGACATCCTGGCCGTCCTCTACGGGGACGTCGCCGACGTCGACCCGCACCGCACGGACGACCCCTCGCGCGACATCGTCCTCGTCTCCAAGGGCCACTCCGCCTCGGGTGTGTACGCCGTCATGGCGCACGCCGGCTACTTCCCGCTGGCCTGGCTCGACGACTACTACCTCGACGACTCGCACCTCGGCGGCCATGTGACCGCGCACGGCATCCCGGGAGTGGAGCTGTCGACGGGTGCGCTGGGCCACGCCCTGCCGTTCGGCGTGGGCCGGGCCCTCGCTGATGCGATCGACGGCATCGACCGACGCGTCTTCGTCGTGATGTCCGACGGCGAGTGCGCCGAGGGCAGCACATGGGAGGCCGCGCTGATGGCGGCGCACCGGCAGCTGGGAAACCTCACCGCGATCATCGACCGCAACCGGCTGCAGATCCTCGGCGGCACGGAGGACGTCCTCGGCCTGGAGCCCTTCGCCGACAAGTGGCGGGCCTTCGGCTGGGAAGTCCGCGAGGTTGACGGCCACGACCACGAGGCCCTCGCCGAGGCGCTGCGCCGTCGCAGTGGCCGCCCCGTTGCCATCATCGCGCAGACGATCAAGGGCAAGGGCGTCGACTTCATGGAGGACAGGGTCGAGTGGCACACGCTCGTGCCGAACGCCGACCACGTCACCACTGCGCTCGAGCAGTTGCAGGCCGACGCTTCCGGCGGATCGGGAAGCGACCATGCGTGATGCGTTCGTGCGCAAGCTGACTGCCGAGGCGGAGACCGATCCCAACGTCATGCTGCTCGTCGGCGACCTTGGCTTCGGAGTCGTGGCGGCCTTCGGCGACGCGTACCCCGACCAGTTCCTGAACTGCGGGGTCGCGGAGCAGTCGATGGTGGGGATCGCGGCTGGACTTGCCGCCGCGGGCCGTCGTCCCTTCGTGTACTCGATCTCGAACTTCCCGAGCCTTCGTCCGCTCGAGCAGATCCGCAATGACGTGTGCTACCACGGGCTCGGCGTGACGATCGTCGCTGTGGGCACCGGCCTGGCGTACGGCTCCCTCGGGTACACGCACCACGGCGTCGAGGACATGGCCATCCTGCGGACGCTGCCCGGCATGCGCGTGTACACCCCTGCGGATGCACTGGAGTGCGCCGCCGCCGTGGAGCAGATCCTCGCGGACCCGTCACCGGCATACCTGCGGCTGGGCAAGAACACGGAGCCCCTGATGCACGCGGGGCAGCCCGACCTGTCGACCGGTGGGCCGCTCCTGGTGCGCGAGGGCAGCGACGTCACCGTGCTCGTCACCGGACCCATCGTCGTGCAGGCCCTGGCCGTGGCCGACCTGCTCGAATCCGAAGGGATCTCGGTCCGCGTGCTGACCTGCCCCGTCGTCAAGCCGCTCAACGCCGACGGCATTCGCTCGGCCGCCGACGGCACCGTCGGCATCGTCACGCTGGAGGAGCACACGGTGCTGGGTGGATTCGGCAGCGCAGTCCTCGAGGCCTTCGCCCTGCGTGGATGGCGCACGCCGATCATGCCGCTCGGCCTGGCCGATGAGGCAACGCATATCGTCGGAGGCCAGGAGTGGATCCGCGAGCGTGCCGGCCTGAGTACCGACCACGTGCGCCGGAGCATCGAGACCTTCACAAGGAGAGCGTCATGAGCGACTACCAGACCCTGCGGTACGAGGTCGCGGATCGTGTCCTCACCCTCTGGCTGCACCGACCGGAGAGCCTCAACGCCTTCACCGTGGAGATGGCTGACGAACTCGTCGACGCATTCGTCCGGGCGAGTGCCGACGACGACGTGGCTGCGATCGTGGTCACGGGATCGGGGAAGGCGTTCTGTGCCGGCATGGACCTGTCGTCGGCCGGCAACGTGTTCGGGCTCGACGAATCGCAGCGGCCGACGATGGAGGACTTGATCGATCGGTACGAGGACCCGGCCATCGTGTCCGGGGTCCGCGACACCGGCGGTCGCGTCTCGCTGGCGATCTACCGGTGCCTGAAGCCCGTGATCGCGGCGATCAACGGAGCGGCTGTCGGCATCGGGGCAACTATGACGCTGCCCATGGATGTGCGCCTGGCATCCGAGCGTGCCCGGATCGGATTCGTGTTCGGCCGGCTGGGGATCGTGCCGGAGGCCTGTTCGACGTGGTTCCTGCCCCGCATCGTCGGGATGAGCCGAGCGCTCGAGCTGGTCTACGCCGCCGACATCCTCGATGCGGCGAGCGCAAAGGAGGTCGGTCTCGTGCGCGACGTGGTGGCCGAGGACGACCTGCTGCCCGCTGCGTATGCGCTGGCGCACCAATTCGTCGACGGCCGCTCGCCCGTCGCGACGGCGCTGATGCGACAGATGCTCTATCGGAATGCGTCCGAGCCGCATCCTGCGGAGGCGCATCGCGTCGAGTCGCTCGCGATGTTCTACACGAGCATGGCCGACGGCAAGGAGGGCGTCGCGGCCTTCCTCGGCAAGCGCCCCGCAGCGTTCACCGGCCGTGTGCCCGCCGACCTCCCCCCCTTCTTCCCCTGGTAGCCCTACCCGTTTCTCCCGCGTCGCGGGACAAGTGAGCTAGAGGGCCGCGAATCCAGGGCTTTTGGCTCACTTCTCCCGCGACGCGGGACAAACGCGCAGCGGGGTCGGCAGGACGGGGAGAGGTGAGCTAAACGGGGGCGAATCCGGGGCTTTTCGCTCACTTCTCCCGCGACGCGGGACAAACGGAGAGCCGGGTGTGGCTAGGCGGGGACGGTGAAGACGAGGGCCTCGCCCTGTCCGCCGCCGCCGCACAGCGCGACGGCGCCGGTGCCGCCCCCGCGGTTGCGCAACTCATAGGCCGCCGACAGCAGGATGCGCGCTCCGCTCATGCCCACCGGGTGACCGATCGCGATCGCCCCGCCGTTGACGTTGACGATGTCCCCGTCGAGCCCGAGGTCGCGCTGCGACGCGATCCCCACGCTCGCGAAGGCCTCATTGATCTCCACCAGATCGAGGTCGGGGACGGTCAGCGTGCCCTCGCGGCGCAGGGCGTCACTGATGGCCGCCGCCGGCTGCAGCAGCAGCGACGGATCAGGTCCGGCGACCTCGCCGTGGGCGCGGATCTCCGCGATCCACGTCAGTCCGTGCTCCTGCGCCCACTCCTTGCTGGTGACGACGAGGGCGGCAGCACCATCCGAGATCTGCGAGGCGTTGCCGGCCGTGATCGCGCCCTCCTTGTCGAACGCCGGACGCAGGCCGCCGAGGGACTCCGCCGTGGTGTCCGGACGCACGCCCTCGTCATCGGTCACCGTGACGACGCCCTTGCGGGTCTTGACCTCGACGGGGACGATCTCCTGCGCTGCACGCCCGGAGCTCGTCGCGGCGGCGGCACGCTGGTGCGAGCGCGCAGCAAAGGCATCCATCTCGTCGCGGGAGATGCTGTAGGGCTTGCCGTACTTCTCGGTGGCCGCGCCCATCGACATCGCGTCGAACGCGCAGACGAGTGCATCCTGGTCGAGCGCGTCGACGAGGGTCCCGCTGCCGTACTTGTAGCCCTGACGCGCCCCGAGCAGCATGTGCGGCGCGTTCGTCATGGACTCCATGCCGCCCGCGACAACCACCTGGTGCTGGCCCGACCGGATCGCCTGGTCGGCGAGCGCGACCGCCACGAGGCCCGACAGGCACAGCTTGTTGATGGTGACGGCGGGCACGCTCATCGGCAGCCCGGCCGCAGCAGCGGCCTGGCGCGCTGGATTCGGGCCGGCACCTGCCTGGTACACCTGGCCCATGATCACCGCGTCCACCTGGTCCACGCCGACGCCTGCGCGCTCGAGGGCCCCGCGGATCGCGACCGCGCCGAGGTCAGCGGCTGAGAGGGATGCGAATGCCCCCAGCAGCTTGCCGACTGGGGTGCGGGCACCGTCGATGATGACGGACGTGGTCATGGCGGTCTCCTGACTGCGTGACGGGCCCGGGCCCCGGGCGGTGCGCCGCCGACTGTGCCAGATCGGCACCTGCGGTCGCGCTCCGAGGGTAACGTGTCGTAGGTCGTCAGGTAGACGGACGTCCACACATCTCTCCCGGAGGCCCCGTGCCCAGCCGAGCCATCGTCATCACGGGAGCGGGCACCGGCATCGGGGCCGCCTGCGCGGTCGCGCTCGCCGGGGAGGCAGACCGGCTGGTGCTCCTCGGCCGTCGTCTCGACCGCCTCGAGGCGGTCGCTGAGGGTCTGCGCGACGACCACCCGGACCTCCGCATCGACGCGCTCTCCGTCGACGTCGCCGATGTGGCGGCGGTGCAGGGATTCGCGGGCTGGGCCGCCGCCGAGCTCGGCGTCGTCGACGTGCTCGTCAACAACGCCGGATCACCGCAGCCCGCGATCACCGGCGGCCTCGACGACGTGGCGAGGGTCTGGGAGTCGACCTGGCGCGCCAACGCACTCAGCGCCGTGCTGATGACGGAGGGCCTGAAGCCGCTCCTGCGTCGACCGGGCGGGCGGATCATCACCATCGGCTCGTTCGCCGCCGAGATGGGCACCGGGAGCCCTGCGTACTCCTCGGCCAAGGGCGCCCTGGAGACCTACGCCGTCTCGCTCATGCGCGAGCTCGGGCGCGAGGGGATCACGGCCAACGTCGTGGCACCCGGCTACACGCAGGGCACCGAGCTGCTGCACGGGCGCATGACCCCCGAGCGGCACGACCGACTCGTCGCCACGATCTCCGCCCGCCGGGCGGGTGAGCCGGAGGAGATCGCCAGCGCGGTCGCCTACCTGGCCTCGCCACTGGCGGGATTCATCAACGGACGCGTCCTCACCGCCAACGGCGGGACCTACCTGCCCGCCTGACCTGCACCTTTCCACCCGACCAACCGAGGAGAGACATGAGCGAGTTCGATGCCACCGACCTGGCCCGGATCGACGTTGTACGCAGGCTGTTCGCCGCGTGGTCCAGCGGTGATGTCGACGCGCCACGTGAGTTCCTGACCGACGATCCCGTGCTCTGGGACAGCGTCGGCGGGCTCAAGGAGGGCTGGCCGGCCATCCGCGAGTACTTCGGACACGGCCTAGAGCGGTACCCCGACCTCGTGCTCGAGCCCACCGGCGAGTTCTGGGCCCGCCCGGACGGCCTGGCGCTCCAGTGGCGGATGAGCGCCACGGTGATCGACGACTCAATGGGGCCGGGCCACCTGGGCAGGAAGTGGGAGGTGCCCGGCCTGTCCTTCATCGTCTTCGAGGGCCTGAAGGTCGCCGCCGAGTACGACTACCACGACAAGGGAGCGCGTCAGCGGTCGCTCGAGGAGCACTAGCAGAGGCGCTCAGTTCCAGCGCTGCAGCAGGTCGTCGCGAAGTCTGCGCACCTGAGCCGGAGTGATCCGCTCCTGCGTCACAAGACGCCGGTACAGGAATGGCGCCACCATGTCCTCGACGCACTGCTGGACGTCCCGATCCGGCGCGATGACGCCGTCACGCTGCGCGCGTCGCACTATGTCCCCGGCGCGCGACCTGCTCTGCGAGAACGCACGCCGCTGAACATCCGCGAAGGCATCGTCACGCGCGGAGCCCTCGATGAGCGCGACAAGGACGGCCATGTAGACCGGATCGTTCAGGCGGCGGGCGTAGTCGGCGAGGTACTCGCCCAGGGCGATCGACGGATCTGCGCTGACGTCCATCGGCTCACGGTGCATGAGCTCGTCGAAGACCTCGCAGGCGAGGGCCGCCATGTCGGGCCAATTGCGGTACACCGTGCTGCGCGAGACTCCAGACTCCTGGGCCACCCGATCGTGCGTGAGGCCCCTGATGCCGTCCGCGACGAGCACTGTGCAGACCGCCTCGTGAACCGCCGCGCGGCTGCGCTCGTAGCGGGCGTCCGTCATGACTCCGTGATCTCCACCAGCTGCGACAGGAAGCGCAGATGCACCGCGACTCCGATGGCGAGCTGGTCGGCGGAGCGTCGCGGCCCGTTCTCGAAAACCGTGCGGGCGGAGAGGTTGACGCATGCTCCCCGGAAGTGGTTGTAGGCGAGCCACATGCGCCACTGCTCCGGGGAGTACTCGATGCCGGCGACCCGTGCGATCCGCGCCTTCCAGGAGTCGGCATCCATCAGGCGCCGGCCCCGGATGAGTGCGAGATAGGCCCAGTCCTCGGCCGCGTCGCCCACGTGCGCGAACTCCCAATCGATGGTCGTGATGCCGCGCGCCGGTTCGTAGAGCGCGTTGCCCGGACCCGCGTCGCCGTGGACGATGACGGTCGGGCCGGTGGGCATCAGGTGCTCGCGCAGCCAGTCGGCGCCACGCTCGACGAGGGGAATCTCCGGCGCATGGCGGCGGTACCTCGCGCGCCAGCCCTCGATCGTGTCGGCGATCACCTGCTCCGGAGTGCGCCCACTGGCGTCGAGGACGGATGCCGGCACCCGGTGCAGGTCGTCGACCGAGCGGATGATGTCGTCGAGGCCCTCGTCGTCGACGCGGACGACCCCGGGCACCTCCTCCATGATGAAGAACGGCTGGCCGAGCACTGCTCCGCTCTGCTCCATGGCCTCCACCGCGGGCACAGCGAAGCCTGCGGCGTGCAGGGCCCGCATCGTCGCGACCTCCGAGACGGTGTCAGTGTCGAACATGCCGCCCTGCTCGACCCGGACGATGACCCGACGCACCTCATCGGCCTGGCGCAGGGTCGCGCGCCACATGCGCCGGGAGAACCCGCCGCCGATGACCGTGGCCTCGAGCACCCCGACGGGCACGCCCGCGCGCTCGGAGAGCCACGCGGTGAGGAGCTCGACCTCACCCGGATCCACGTCGACGACGGCGTGCTCGATGCTGGTGTCGTGGCTGGTGAACGCCCGCATCAGCGGGGCCGCGGTCGCGACGTCCTGCTCGAGCCACCTGACGAGGTCGTCGCGCGAGGCGCCCTGCTCGGCGATCCGCGCCCGCCTCATGGGCCACGGGTCCTCGCCGCGGGAGTCGACGTACTCCGCGACCGCCGCCCATTGCGCGGCGGAGCCCAGTCGCGGATCGGCGAGGCCGTCCGCGATGGCGAGGCGGATCACCGCCTCGGGGACAAGGGCCTCCATCAGCCCCGTCGCAGGGAGTCGACCACCTGCGCCTCGAGGTCGAAGTCGTACCCCGCACCCCAGACGGGATCAGACATCCGCTCGGGCGCATCGACGAGCGGGGACGCGCAGAACCACTCGTAGGTCTGGCGGTATCCGCCCTCGAGTCCCCGTTCAGCAGTGAGCCCGAGCGCCGCGGCCTTCGCCACGGAGAGGATGCCGTGGTGCTTCGCGCCGAACAGGTGGCCGTAGATCGGCGTGAGCTCGGTGAATCCCGTCGGGAGCTCGACGATGTGCGGCTCCACGCCCACGATCCCCGCCAGCAACTGCGTCCATGCGCGCGCGGATGCGCCCGTGCCCGTGATGTTCACGATCTGGCCCGCGCACACGGATGACACGGCCATCTCGAGCAGGTTCAGGCACAGGTCGTCGACGTGGCCGTAACTGGTGGTGACCAGGCCCTCGTGGGGCAGCAGGATCGGCAGCCCGCGGCGCAGCCGCAGGAACATTGCCGCCTCCATGTCGAGGATGTTGTTGTCCGGGCCGTAGATCGCCGCCGGCCGTGCGATGGATCCGGGGAACCCGGTCGCACGATGGCGGGCGAGGATGGCCGCCTCGGCGTGCGCCTTGAAGCCGCCGTACGTGGTGATCGGATCACGCGTGGTCGCCGCGTCCTCCGTCCACGGCATGATCCCGCTCGGCTCGTAGGCCATGATCGACGAGACGAAGACGTACGCGCCCACGCGCCCGTCCAGCAGCGCCAGCAGCTCCTCGAACTGCCCGCCGCCGGCCGCCATCACGAATCCCGAGACGTCGATGACAGCGTCCCAGCGCGTGCCCTCCAGGGCCTGCCGCATGGACTCGGTGCTGGTGCGATCGCCGACGATGCGGCGCACTCCATCGGGCAGGGTCGACGCCGTCCGACCCCTGTTCAGGACGGCGACGTCATGGCCCCGACCGGTGAGCAGGTCGACCATGCGCCGGCCGACGAAGGTGCTGCCGCCGAGGACGAGGATCTCCATGCTCCGGACTCTATAGGACAATCCGTCCCATAACTAGGGGTGGCCCGCTAGGCTGCCGCCATGACCGATCCGGGCCGCCTGACGCGGATGGACGAGTACCCGCGCCACCAGGTGGGCGGCACCTTCGACTCCGTCGTGAGCGACTCGGTGCACTGGAACGACGGCTTCTACTTCACCCTCGGCGACGAGGCGACCGGCACGTCTCTGTGGTCCGCGATCCGCCTCTACCCCAACACTGACGTGATCGACGGCTTCGCCTGCGTCGTCGTCGACGGTCGCCAGCACAACGCCCGGTGGTCGCGGCGCCTGAGGCCCGAGATCGACGACATCGCGGTCGGCCCCCTCCGCCTCGACATCACCCGGCCGATGGAGCAACTGCGGCTCACGTGCGGCGACAACGCGTACGGCATCACCTTCGACCTCGTCTGGCAGGGGCTGCACGAGCCACACCTCGAGGACCGCGTCGTGCGCTACTCCGGGGGCCGAACGGTGTACGACCGCACCAACTACGACCAGGCCTGCGAGGTCACCGGCACCCTGGCCGTCGACGGCCGGGAGTTCAGCGTGACGCCGTCGTCGTGGCTCGGCGTGCGCGACCACTCCTGGGGGCTCGGCCGCACCGGCGGGACCACCGACGGCATCGCCCCGGTGACCGGGCGCGACCCGCGCCGCGGATTCGCGATGCGGCAGTGGACGATGGTCCGGATGCCGGACCGCGTCATGTTCTGGCAGTTCCACCAGCAGGCCGACGACTCCGTCGACGGATTCGAGGCCGTGGTGATCCCGCTCGATCCGAGCCGGCCCCGGTGGCGTTACGCGAGCGGCCACGCGACGGCCACCCGCGTCGACGGTCTCCCCCGGGCTGCGGACACCACGGTCGCCCTGACGCGTGCGGACGGCACCGTCGACCGCTTCCGGCTCACCCCGGTGGGCCGCCCCGCCTACCTCCAGGGCGGCGGCTACCACGACGGATTCGCCGACCGGCGCGGCCGCGGCGTCTACCGCGGCGATGACCACCACGAGGGAGAGGTGTGGGACGTGACGCACCCGACCGAGGTGGGGGATCCGGCGGGCTGGTTCATCCCGCGAGCCGATGCGTGGGCCGAGCACTTCGCCACCTGCGTCAACCTCGCCGATCCGGCCGACCGCGGGTTCGGCCACCTCGAGTGCGTGCTCGCACCATGAGCGGCTACTCGCTGCAGCGTCTGGCGGATGAGGCGGAGCTGCGCGCCCTGTCGGCCACCTACACCCGCGGTCTTGACCGCCATGACCGCGACCTCGTCCGAAGCGTCTTCGCGGACGATGCGACGACTCACTACGGGACATTCCGCGGGGGTCCTGACGAGATGGCCGACATGGCGATGAGGGCCCTGAGCGCCTACCGCGCCACCCAGCACTTCCTAGGCCAGGTCAACCTCACGATCGACGGAGATCAGGCCACCGGCGAGGTCTACTTCCAGGCGTTCCACCAGCACGCGACCGAGGGTTTCGACAGATTCATCTGCGGGCGCTACATCGACAGGTACCGCCGTACGCCGGACGGCTGGCGCATGACGCATCGCACCGAGGTCGTCGACTGGACGCGCACGGAGCCGATCGCCGACGACTACTTCACCAAGCGCCCCGAGACCGTGCGCGGCACCCGCGACGTCAACGACCTGAGCTACCGGATTGAGGAGGCCTGACATGGACGTCGAGCACTTCCAGGCCCTCCTGGACGCGGTGGAGCCGGAACGCGGCGCGGCGGTCCTCAGCGCGGCGCCCGTGCCCGGGGGCTACAGCCGCGAGACCGTCATGGCCGAGGTGCGCTGGGCCGACGGCGCCACCGAGCGGTTCGTGCTCCGAGGCGATCCTCCCGTCGAGAGCAGCGTCTTCCGCAGCGACCGCGCCGCGGAGTGGGCCATCCTGCAGGCGGTCAAGGACCTGCCCGACTTCCGTATCCCGACACCGCGCTACTTCGACGCCACCGGTGAGTACATGGGCTGCCCGTGCATCGTCTCCGAGGCCATCGACTCCACGTCGATGCAGAAGTTCCTCGACACCGGACCCGACCTCGACAGGGCGCGCGCGGACTTCGTGGCGATCATGGCCTCGGCCCACAACACGCCCTTGGAATCGATCGACGCGAGCATCGAGCGGCCGGCGAGCTGGCGTGAGCACATCGACGATGTCATCGCCAACTACGAGCGGATGATGGACGCGATCGGCGAGGTCGACCCGATCCTGCGCTACACGCTGAAGAAGATCCGGATGAACATCCCGCCCGAGGTGCCGCTGGCCCTCGTGCACGGCGACCTCCAGCCCGGCAACTTCCTGCTCTCGGAGGGCACCGACCCGTAC
>JAFMFD010000020.1 GCA_017856385.1 Actinomycetota bacterium | reverse complement strand
CGTGCATCGTGAACAGCTGGTTGTACTGCTCGAGGGAGATGAACTGCATGCCCGGCACGGCGAGCTCGGCCCGCATCGCCAGCGCCATGAGGCCGGCGATGAAGAACCACATGGTCGCGGTGATGAGGTACATGTAGCCGATGACCTTGTGGTCGGTCGACGTCACCCAGGAGACCGCCGCGGCGCCCCACGAGCGCTTGCGCACCTCCTTGCGGTCGAGCGGCGTGGACTCCGAGGGGGCGAGGGGCGGCTCGCTCAGGAGGGTCATATCGTCCTCTCATCCGGCATCTGGCCCTGGTCGGTCGCCATTCCGGTGTCGAACAGACCACCCTGGCCACGGGCCTTGAGATCAGCGATGTACGCGTCGTACTCGGGGCGCTCCACTACTCGCACCGTGAACAGCATGCGGGCGTGCTCGGTGCCGCACAGTTCGGCGCACTTGCCCGCGTAGACGCCCACCTTGTCGGGCGTGAGCTCGAAGACGTTGGTCTTGCCCGGGATGACGTCCATCTTGAACAGGAAGTCGATGACCCAGAACGAGTGGATGACGTCCGGGGACACGAGCTCGAAGCGCACCTTCTCGCCGACCGGGAGCACAAGCTCGGCAGGCACCGCGGGGGTGCCGACGGAGTAGGCCTCGTCGTCGATGTAGTTGAAGGCCCAGTTCCAGCGGAAGCCGACCACCTCGACGGTCCGGTCCTCGTCATTGCTGACGGTCAGGATCTCGCTCTGGTCGCGGGCGGTGAAGAAGAACAGCCCGAGGATCATGATGAGCGGCAGCACGGTGTAGAGGATCTCGATCGGCAGGTTGTACCGCGTCTGCTCGGGCACCTCGGAGCGGTGCCGGCGGCGGTAGGCGATCGAGGCCCAGATCATCAGGCCCCACGTCAGGATGCCGACGATCCAGGCGGCGATCCACGAGCCGTCCCAGAGATTCTTGATGATCCCGGCCTCGACGGTGGCCGGCTCAGGGAGGTCGAGGAAGACGATCTCGTTGACCGTGCAACCGGACAGGGCCGCTGCTGCGACGAGGCCGAGCGCCCCTGCGACCAGGGCGCGTCGTCCGCGACCCGACCGGCGGGGGACGCCGGTCAGCACGTCGGCCGTGACGTCGGGGCGTGTGTGCCGCACGGAAGGCCTTCCTCGTGAGGGTGGATGCTCGGCAGACTAGCGCACCGGCTCCTCACAAGCCCCTCAGGGGCGCCGGGTGTGACGAGCCCCTCATCACCTGCCCACTAGCGTGGTTCCATGACGGCCGACGCCCGCATTCCGCGGCCCCCCGAGGGGTACCTGGACGCCGTCGGCGGGCAGCCGATCCTGCCGCAGGCACGCCAGGCATGGGTCGCCGCCAGCGAGCAGGCCTGGAGCGATCCGGCCCGGCTCCACCACGCCGGCCGGCGGGCCGGGATGGTCCTCGATGCGGCCCGAGCCTCCCTGGCCAGCGGGCTCGACTCCCCGGCGGAGCAGGTCCACCTGACCTCGTCCGGCCCGAGCGCGGTCGCCGCTGCTGTGACCGGGCTGCTGGCCCAGCGGCCGCGAGCCGCGCGCATCGTGGCGTCCGCCGTGGAGAGCCTCGCCGTCCTTCACCCCGCGCTCGCCGCCTGCGACGACGTCGACCTCGTGCCCGTGGATCCCGCCGGACGGATCGACCTCGCGGCCCTGCGCGCGGCCCTCGACGCACCCGCCGCGCTGGTGGCGGTGCAGGCCGCCAACCCCGAGGTGGGCAGCCGCCAGCCCCTCGCCGAGGTCCACGCCATGACGCAGGAGGCGGGCGTCCCCCTGCTCGTGCACGCGGTCCAGGTCATCGGGCGCGGGCCGGTCCCCGAGGCCTGGGACGTGCTAGCGGCCTCGGCCCGCGACTGGGCGGGGCCCGCCGGGGTGGGCGTGCTGGCGGTGCGGCCGTCGGCCCGATGGGCGCCCGACGCGAGCCCGGACCGCGGCTGGCTCAGCGGATTTCCCGACATCCCGGGCGCCGCCGCGGCGGCGACGGCGCTGGAGGAGGTCCGGGGGTGGGGCGATGCCGAGGCCGTGCGGGTCCATGCGCTCACGACGCGACTTCGTGCGGCGCTGCCGGACGTGGCCTCAGGGATCACGGTCACCGGGCACGACGTCGACCGGCTCCCCCACATCGTCACCTTCACGTGCACGGGGGTCGTCGGCGAGCAGGTGGTCCATGGACTCTCCAGGCGTGGCTTCAGCGTGGCCAGCGGCTCGGCCTGCACCTCCGACGCGCGGATGCCCAGCCAGGTGCTCGCCGCCATGGGCGTGCGGGCCGACGCCTCGGTCCGCGTGTCCCTGCCCTTCGGCTGCACGGCCGAGACGGTCGAGGGCTTCCTCGACGCGCTGCCCGAGGCGCTGGCCGAGGCGCGCGACTGAGGCGCGCATCTGAGGAATCGGTGCGCGGGCGATCAGGTGCCCAGGGCGGGTGCCAGCCGCAGTGCCCGGCGCAGCCGGGCCAGGTACTCCTCCCGGGGGACCTCCACCGCGCCGAGCGAGGCCAGGTGGTCGGTACGCCACTGCACGTCCAGCAGCCGATCGGTGTCCCCCGAGGCGCTCAGCAGGTCGACCAAGGCCACGAGCGCCACCTTCGACGCATCCGTCGCCCGGTGGAACATCGACTCCCCCGCGAACAGGCCCCCGACCTCGATCCCGTACAGCCCGCCGACGAGCCGCCCGTCCTGCCACACCTCGACCGAGTGGGCCCAGCCCAGCCGGTGGAGCTCGCTGTAGGTCGCGACGAACTCCGGGGTGATCCAGGCCCCATCACGTCGTCCCTGCGCGCACCCGAGCATGACGGCGACGAAGTCGGCGTCGACAGTGACCGTGAATCGGCGCAGCGACCTGCGCAGGGAGCGCGTGACCCGAAGGCCGTCGAGCGGGAGGATGCCTCGCGGGTCGGGTGACCACCACGCCAGCTCGCCGCTGGCCAGGTGCATCGGGAACAGCCCCGACCGGTAGGCCGACAGCACGGTGGAGGGCACGAGGTCTGCCCCCGTGGCGACCACGTCCTGGCCGCGCTCGGCCCGGGCCGGGTCGGGCAGGTCCCACAGGCAGGGACCCGGGTCGACGGGCATCGCTGCCGATCAGCTCACGGACGCAGGCAGGCGAGGTGCGGCTGGACCTCGGCCGCGGCATCTTCCCCGTATGTCCGGGCGAGGCGGTCGAGGAAGTGACCCTGGGACACCTCGTACTCCTGCGTGCCGACCGTCTCGATCACGTAGGTCGCCAGCAGGGCGCCCACCTGGGCGGAGCGCTCGTCGGAGAGCCCCCACGACTGGCCGCTGAGGAAGCCCGCACGGAAGGCATCGCCGACGCCGGTCGGGTCGGCCCTTCGCTCCTCCTGCGGCACGGGCACCGTCACCACCGCCTCACCACGGCGCGCCACACGGGCCCCGTCGGCCCCGAGCGTGGTGACCCGAACCTCGACGCGTGCATCGAGGTCGGCCTGGGTCCAGCCGGTCTTCTGCTCGATCAGGGCCGCCTCGTACTCGTTGGTGAACAGGTACGTCGCCCCCTCGATGAGCGGGACGATCTGCTCGCCGCTCATGCTCGCGAGCTGCTGCGACGGATCGGCGGCGAAGGCATACCCCCGGAATCGGCACTCATCGGTGTGGCGGAGCATCGCCTCAGGGTCATTCGGCCCGACGAGCACGACATCGGCGCGCCCCACCCGGTCGACCACCGGATGCAGCTCGATGTTCCGTGCCTCCGACATCGCCCCGGGGTAGAACGAGGCGATCTGGTTCTGGTCGGCGTCGGTGGTGCACACAAAGCGGGCCGTGTGCCGGGTCTGGGAGACGTGCACCCCGCTGGTGTCGACGTTGTGGCGCTGCAGCCACGACTCGTAGTCGGCGAAGTCCGGGCCCACGGCTCCGACCAGCACCGGTCGCAGGCCCAGGCAGCCCATGCCGAAGGCGATGTTCGGGGCGACGCCGCCGCGCCGGACCGCGAGGTCCTCCACGAGGAAGGAGACGGAGACCTTGTCGAGTTTGTCGGCGACGAGGGACTCGGAGAACCTCCCGGGGAAGGTCATCAGGTGATCGGTCGCGATGGACCCGGTGATGAGGATGGCCACGGGCGGTGAGCCTAGCTAGCGAGCCCGGACGAGGTTCCGACCGGGCGGAAGCGCCTGGGTCAGTGGAACGAGTCGCCGCAGGCGCAGGATCCCGTCGCGTTCGGGTTGTCGATCGTGAAGCCCTGCTTCTCGATGGTGTCGACGAAGTCGATGGTGGCGCCCGACAGGTACGGGGCGCTCATGCGGTCGGTGACGACCTCGACGCCGCCGAAGTCCTTGACGATGTCGCCGTCGAGCGAACGGTCGTCGAAGAACAGCTGGTAGCGCAGGCCAGAGCAGCCCCCCGGCTGGACGGCGATGCGCAGCGCGAGATCGTCGCGCCCCTCGCCCTCGAGCAGGGTCTTGACCTTCGCGGCCGCGCCCTCGGTGAGCAGGATTCCGTCGGTCACGGGCGCCTCGGTGGTGGTGTCAGCCGACATGGGACCTCTCGCTTCGCTGGTGTAGGCGGGCAGTGCTACGTCCGGGGGAACACGGATGCGCCCGGGCGCATTCCCACATTCTCACACTTCCCCGGCGCGCGCGAGGCCGTGGGCCGGGTGACACACTGGATACGTGACCTTCACCGAGCCCCAGCCGACCCCCCTGGCGCTGCTCCTCCTGGGCCACGGTTCGGACGCGAACAGCGAAAAGGGCGTGACCTGCCCGGGGGACCTGCCGGCCCCCTCGGACCCCGACCTCGTCCAGCGAGCCGCTGCGGCCAAGGCAGCACTCGGCGATCGCGTCTTCATCCTCGGCCACCACTACCAGCGGGACGAGGTCATCGAGTTCGCGGACGTCACCGGCGACTCGTTCAAGCTCGCGCAGCAGGCGGCGGCGCACCCGGAGGCCGAGTTCATCGTCTTCGAGGGCGTGCACTTCATGGCCGAGAGCGCCGACATCCTCACGGCCGACCACCAGCAGGTCGTCCTCCCGGATCTGGCGGCCGGCTGCTCGATGGCCGACATGGCCTCCATCGGCCAGGTGGAGGAGTGCTGGGCGGTGCTCGAGGACCTCGGCATCGCCAACGTCACCGTCCCGATCACATACATGAACTCGACGGCGGCGATCAAGGCCTTCACCGGGCGACACGGGGGCTCGGTGTGCACGTCGAGCAACGCCGAGCGCAGCCTCGCCTGGGCCTTCGAGCGCGGCGAGAAGGTGCTCTTCCTCCCCGACCAGCACCTCGGGCGCAACACCGCGGTCCGCGACCTGGGGCTGTCCCTCGCCGACTGCGTCGTCTACAACCCGCGCCGCCCACGCGGCGGGCTCACCGACGAGCAGCTGCGCGGAGCCCGGGTGATCCTGTGGCAGGGGCACTGCTCCGTGCACGGCCGCTTCACCCCCGAGTGCGTCGACGAGGTGCGCGAGCGCGTGCCGGGCATCCGCGTGATCGTCCACCCCGAGTGCTCGTACGAGGTGGTGTCCAAGGCCGACGTCGTCGGGTCGACAGAGAAGATCATCGCGACGATCGCGGCGGCTGAGCCCGGGTCGGCATGGGCGGTAGGGACCGAGCTCAACCTCGTCAAGCGGCTCGCGCAGCAGCATCCGGACAAGGAGATCGTCTACCTCGACCGCACGGTGTGCTTCTGCTCGACGATGAACCGCATCGACCTGCCGCACCTGGTGTGGGCTCTTGAGTCGCTCGTCGACGGCACTGTGCCCAACCGGATCACCGTCGATCCCGAGACCGCGCACTGGGCCCGCGTCGCCCTCGACCGCATGCTCGCGCTTCCCGGCCCCACCGCATCTCGCGACTGAACCCGGCGGTCACCGGGCGCGAATCACAGCCCGGGGGCTCCCCAGATCGCGAACCACCGTGACAGGTCCTGCTCGAGCGGCAGCTCCCCGGCCAGCAGATCGCGCACCCGCAGCTCGAGGATGTTGTCGCGCTGCTCGCCGCCCGTCGGGGCGAACGGATAGAAGGTGCCGCGCTTGTAGAGGTACACGAGGGCCAGTGTGCCGGCGTCAGGACCGGTGAACGACGCCTGGGAGCACAGCAGCTGCGGGCCGAAACCGGCCTCGACGAGAGTGGTGTTGACCGCGTGCAGGTCGGTCACGACGGCGGGGAGGTCCACCGGCTCGGTGCGCACCACGAGCCAGGTGAAGCCGAAGTCATCGGTGGCCACCTCGACGGGCGGGCCGCCGTCGGCGTCGAGCAGCTGGCGCACCTCCGCCTCCACGTCGGCGAACGCGCGACCCTCAGGCGCCCGGAACGCCACCGAACCCCGCCCGGTGGGCTGCATGTCGAGGCTCGCCTGCAGGGTGAGCGCCGCGCTCGGCAGCGCGAACAGCGCATCGAGGTTGGGCCGAACCGGCTTGCGGCGCCCGAGCACCGCGTCCATGAAGCCCACGGACTACCGCTCCCCCAGCTCGCTGGATATCCGGGCGAGCTGCTCAAGCCGCTTCTCCAGCGACGGATGCGTCGACATGATGCCCTCGAGGGTGAAGCCGCGCCCCCGCGCGACGGCCGGAGCGAAGGCGAACGAGCTGACCGGCTCCATCTGACGCAGGTCGCGAGTCGGGATCGAGGCCATGTCGCCCGTGATCTTCTGCAGCGCGCGAGCCAGCGCCGACGGCCGACCGGTGAGCAGCGCCGCGCCGCGGTCGGCGCCGAGCTCGCGATAGCGGGACAGCGCGCGAATCAGCATGAACGAGATGAAGTAGACGACCACGCTCACGACGATGACCACGAGGAAAAGCAGGGCCGTGTTCTGGTCGCGATTGCGCCCCATGCTCGACCACATCACGCTGCGGGCCATGAATCCGGCGAGGATCGCGGTGAAGGAGGCGACGGTCATCACCGTCACGTCACGGTGCGCCACGTGCGAGAGCTCGTGCGCGATCACGCCCTCGAGCTCATCGCGGTCGAGCCGACGAAGCAGCCCGGTCGTCACCACGATCACCGATCGGCTCGGGGAGCGCCCCGTGGCGAACGCGTTAGGGGCGTCGCTGTCGGCGATTCCCACGCGGGGCTTCTTCATGTCGGCCATGGCGCAGACCCGGTCGACCAGGGCGTGCAGTTGCGGTGCCTGCTCGGGCGTGACGACGACCGCGCGCATCGCCGCCATGGCGAGGGAGTCGGAGAACCACCACTGGCCGAACAGCAGGGCGGCACTGATCGCGAGGATGAACCAGGCGTTCATCCCGATGGCGATGAGAACCGCAGCCAGGACCACGTAGAGCAGGCCGAGGCCGAAGAGCGTCCCCATCATGCGTGCCGAGAGGCCACGGTCGGTGCCGTAGCGGGTCCGGGCCACGTCGCTCCCCTTCGTCGTCGGGCGTCACTCACCGGACGCCGCCGCGCTGCGCGCGGTTCCCGGCGCGATCGACTAGGAGGTGATCTCCGGCTTACTGCCCCCGGATCCGAGCTCGAGCTTCATCGCCTCGAGCTGGGCATTCACGTCCTTCTCGCTGGCCATCCGCTCGAGCTCGACGGTGATGTCGTCCTTGCCGGTGCCCGTCATGTCGGTGAGGGCACCACTGGCCACGAGCTCGTCGATGGCGCCCGCTCGCGCCTGCATCTGCGCGGTCTTGTCCTCGGCGCGCTGAACAGCCAGGCCGACATCGCCGAGCTCACTGGAGATGCCCGACACGGCCTCGCCGATCTTGGCCTGCGCCTCGGCGGCCGAATAGGTGGCCTTGATGGTCTCCTTCTTGGTCCGGAACGCCTCGACCTTGGTCTGCAGCTGCTGCGCCGCGATCGTGAGCTTCTCCTCCTGCTCCTGCAGGGTTGCGAGCTGGGCCTGCAGGTCGCTGATCTGCGTATGCAGCCCACTGCGTCGCGTGAGTGCCTCGCGCGCGAGGTCCTCCCGGCCGCCGGCCAGCGCGGCGCGCGCCTGCTCCTCGAGCTTGGCCTCCTGCTGCGCAAGGCCCTGGATCTGCAGTTCGAGGCGCTTGCGGCTCGTCGCGACGTCCGCGACCCCACGCCGCACCTTCTGGAGCAGCTCCAGCTGCTTCTCGTAGGAGTAGTCCAGGGTCTCGCGCGGATCCTCAGCGCGGTCGAGCGCCTTGTTCGCCTTGGACTTGAAGATCAGGGTGAAGCGCTGCCACAGACCCATGACTGTCGGCCCTTCCTCGATGGTGGGACTCCAGACTAGACCGAACGGCGACCTGACGCGGGCGCACCCGGTGAGCGGCAACTAGGCTCCACCATCATGTTCGGACGGAAGCAGCAGCCCGAGGCCAGCGGGCCCGCGGTCGAGACCGGGAGCGACGCCCCGGAGGACCCCCGCGCACCCAAGGGGCGTCCCACCCCCTCCCGCAAGGAGGCGGAGGCGGCCCGCAAGCAGCAGCTGCGCGTCCCCAAGGATCCCAAGGCGGCCAAGAAGGCGGCCCGGGAGCGCGACAGGGCCGAGCGCGGGCGCGCACGTGCCGCCATGATGGCGGGCGACGAGCGCTACCTCCCCCGGCGAGACCAGGGGCCCGCCAAGTCGTTCACGCGTGACTTCGTCGACTCGCGCTTCACCGTCGCCGAGTTCTTCATCTTCGTCGCCATCGCCGTCCTGGTGCTCGGCTTCATCCAGAACCAGGCGATCCAGTCGTTCGTCTCGATCGCCTTCTTCGCGTTCACCGCGGTCATCGCGATCGACACGGTGATCCTGCTCGTGACCCTGAACCGCAAGGCCGCCGAGCGCTTCCCGGACAAGGCCGACCGGCGGGGGATCACGCTCTACGCCATGCTGCGCGCCCTCCAGCTGCGGCGCCTGCGCGTACCACCGCCCAAGGTGCGGCGCGGCGGCCGACCGGTGACTCCCAAGTGAGCGCCTGGACCTGGCGGCTGGCGGACGCGGACGGAGCCCTGTGCGAGCCGTCGCGGTCGCAGGCGTTCCCCACGCGCTCGGACGCGGAGACGTGGATCGGCGAGAACTGGAGTGCGCTCCTCGACTCCGGCGTCGAGCAGGTCGTCCTGCTCGAGGAGGAGAACGAGGTCTACGGACCGATGGGCCTGCGACCGGCCTGACAGGTCGCCGGTCGCGCCCCTTTGACATCGCCGGTCGCCGCGTGGTCGGATGCCCCCACAACTGAATCCACTCGTTCGACGTCCAGGGGAAGTCCGGTGCGATTCCGGCGCTGTCCCGCAACCGTGTTCCTCCCGCCGCGCGGGAGGTGAGTCGGAGCACCTGGCGAACGCGAGCGGCTCCATCCGTCGAGGTAACGGGACGGGAGCTCGGGTCCCCACCCAGCCGTCCCCGCCTGCATCACGCAGCGGGGTTTCGTGCTTTCCGGGGCCCGGTGTCCTCGGTCCGGCACCGCTCACCTGAAGGACACGCATGATCCGCGTCTGTCTGATGCACGCACGCCGGCTCGTCACCGCAGTCGCCGTGATCCCGTTGCTGGCCCTGGGCGTGGCGTCCGCGCCCCCATCCAGTGCCGCACCGAGCACCACGGTCGGCCTCTACGGAGCCTCGGACCCCACGTACGACGGGGTCTGGCGCCAGTCGATGGCCATCATGGGCCTGGCCGCCAACGGCATCACGCCGCCGACCGCCGCTGTGACGTGGCTGCTGGGCCAGCAGTGCGCCGACGGCTCGTTCCAGATGTACCGGGCCGATCTCAGCGTGCCCTGCGGCCCGTCGGACCCGGTCAACTACACCGGCCCCGACACGAACGCGACCGCCGCGGCGCTGATGGCACTGATGGCCCTCGACACGGGCGCGATCACGCTGCCCAAGCGCACCCTGCTCGCTGCGGTCGACGCGGCCGACTCGGCGGCCACGTGGCTCGCCGGCAAGCAGAACGCCGACGGCGGGTGGCCGTACTTCCCCGGAGCGGCGTCGGACGCGAACTCGACGGGGCTCTCGCTCTCCGGGCTGCTGACGCAGGCGCCGTCGTACGACATCCCCGCGTACCGCAAGGCTGCGCGCTTCCTGTCCACGGTTGCCGCACCGTGCTCAGCCGGCGGTGGACTCGCCTACATGGCCGGGAGCAAGGTCGAGGGGTCGGCCACTGCACAGGGTGTCGTCGGGCTGGTCGGCCCGATGCCGGTGTCGGGCCCGCGCACCCTCGCGGCTCGCACCACGTGCGGAACGTCCGCGCAGTCCCGGGCCCTGTTCTACCTCGACCGCCAGTTCACCCGGTCGGGCCTGCTCCCCTCGGCCCTGAGCCCCGGCGAGACCGACTACGCCAACAGCGCGGCGGGGACCCTGGCCCTCGTCGCTGCCGGCACCGGACGCGCAGCGGTGGCCAAGGCGACGAAGTCCCTGAAGTCCACCGCCCGGACCTTCGCCACGGCACAGGGGACCAACCCGACAGCCGTGGGCCTGCTGCTCATGGTCGCCGAGGCCACGGGTTCATCGCCGCGCTCCTTCGGAGGTCTGGACCTCGTGAGCACGCTCAGCGCATCCCTGCGCCGGTAGTCGCGATGACGACGGCGATCGCCCGCACGGCCGGTGCCCTGGCACTGGCCGTGGGCGTCGTCGTGCTCGCGGGCGCGCCGGCGCAGGCGGCCGCGTACCGCTACTGGACCTACTGGCAGTCCGTCCCGGGCGACAGCGCCTGGACGTTCGCGGTGCAGGGCCCCGGGACCGCGGTGCCTGCCGATGGCGCGGTCGAGGGCTGGGCCTTCGGCGTCGCGACCGACACCGCGGGGTCGAAGGACGCACCGGCGGCGCGTCCGGACTTCACGGCGATCTGCGGCGGCACGCCCGCATCCCCCGGCACCAAGCGCATCGCACTCATCGTCGATCCGGGGCCGGGCGGGATCGCGCCGGAGGGCCAGGCACCGCCCGCCGCGCTCGCGACCTGTGTCGTGGCGCCCGAGGATGCCAGCGGGTACGAGGTCCTGCGATCGGTCGTCGAGGTACGCACCGAGGGCGGACTGGTGTGCGGGATCGACGGCTACCCCACCGGTGAGTGCGCCCCCGTCCTGTCCGACGAGCAGGTGGCCGCGCTCGAGTCCGCTGCCTCGGAGGCGGTTGCCGCGGAGCCGGTTGCCGCGGAGCCGGTTGCCGCTGCGCCGGTCGCCGCGGAGCCCGTCGCCGCGGAGCCGTCATCAGGCAGCCCCTGGACCACCGTTGCGGTCGTGGCCGTGATCGCCCTGGTCGCGACCGCGCTGATCGGCGCCCGCCGTCGGCGCCTTCACGGCAGTCGGCGAGGCGTCGATGCCTGACGCCCGCTGGCTGCACCCGGGGGCCTGGTGGGTCTGGGCCCTGGGCATGGCGGCGGCTGCGAGCCGGACCACCAATCCGCTGCTGCTGCTCCTGCTGATCGCGGTCGCCGCGATCGTCGTGCAGGCCCGACGCCCGGAGGAGCCCTGGGGCCGGTCGTTCGGGTTCTTCGTCAGGCTCGGGATCATCGTCATCGTCGTCCGCGTCGCGATCCAGCTCCTCTTCGGCGCCGCGGTCGGCACGACGCGCCTGGTCGACCTCCCGGGGGTCACACTGCCGGTCTGGATGGCCGGCGTGCGACTTGGCGGCGACGTGATGCTCGAGGCCCTGCTCATGGCGCTCTACGACGGCCTGCGGCTCGCCACGATCCTCATCTGCATCGGTGCCGCGAACTCCCTCGCCTCGCCCACGCGCCTGCTCAAGAGCGTGCCGGCCGCGCTGTACGAGCTCGGCGTCAGCGTCGTCGTCGCCCTCACCTTCGCTCCCCAGTTGGTGTCCGACATCGACCGCCTGCGCACGGCCCGGCGGCTTCGCGGGCGCCGCACCACGGGCCTTCGCGCGATCGGCAGCGCCGCCATCCCCGTCCTCGAGGGTGCGCTCGAGCGCTCGGTGACCCTCGCGGCGGCGATGGACTCCCGGGGGTACGGGCGTCGCGGCCCGCTCAGCGCATCCCAGCGACGCACGACGTCCGCCCTGCTCCTCGGCGGACTGGTCGCCGCAGCGATCGGGATGTTCGCCCTCGTGGGCTCGGGCTCGCCTGCCGTGCTGGGCCTGCCACTGCTGCTCCTCGGCGCAGCCGCTGCGATCGGGGCGCTCGTGCTCGCGGGGCGCACGCGCGTGCGGACCCGCTACCGGCCGGACCCGTGGTCGTTGCCCGAGTGGTGCGTCGCGGGCTCGGGGGTCGCGGTCGTCGCAGCCTTCACGATCGGTTCGCTCGTCGATCCCGTGGGGATGCAGACGCCGTTCGACCCGCCGACATGGCCGGGCCTGCCCCTCCCTGCCCTCGCAGGTATGGCCATCGCCCTGCTGCCCGCCGTGGCGGCACCTCCCCTCCCGCAACCCGCGAGCGCTCCCGCGCACGTGCGCGAGGAGGTCGCCGCATGATCCGCTTCGAGGACGTCAGCGTGACCTACCCCGGTGCAGATCGGCCGACCCTCGCGCACGTGAGCCTGCACATCCCCGAGGGCGAGCTCGTCCTCGTCGTCGGGCGCACCGGGAGTGGCAAGACGACCTTCCTGCGCGCCATCAACGGCCTGGTTCCGCACTTCACCGGAGGCACTCTCAAGGGTCGCGTCATCGTCGACGGCCGCGACACAGCGACGCATCCACCGCGCGAGCTCGCCGACGTGGTGGGCGTGGTTCCCCAGGATCCGATGAGTGCCTTCGTGACCGACGTGGTGGAGGACGAACTCGCCTACGGCATGGAGTCGCTGGGCCTGCCCGCCGACACCATGCGGCGACGGGTCGAGGAGACCTTGGACCTCCTCGGCCTCGCCGACCTGCGCGGGCGGGCACTGCGCACCCTGTCGGGCGGCCAGCGGCAGCGGGTCGCGATCGGTGCCGTGCTCGCAGCCCATCCGCGCATCCTCGTCCTCGACGAGCCCACCTCGGCACTGGATCCGGGTGCGGCGGAGGAGGTGCTCGCCGCGCTGCAGCGGCTCGTGCACGACCTCGGCGTGACGGTGGTGCTCGCCGAGCACCGGCTCGAGCGGGTCGTGCAGTACGCCGACCAGGTGATCGTCGTGCCCGGCGAGGGAAGGCCGATCCTGCAGGGCACTCCCGCCGACATGATGCGCAGCGCACCGATCGCGCCGCCCGTGGTCGAACTGGGTCGCCTTGCCGGGTGGCACCCCCTGCCGCTGTCGGTGCGGGATGCCCGCCGCGCAGCGGGGCCGCTGCGCGACCTGCTCGTCGGCCAGCAGCCCCGACTCCGAGCCGTTCCGGAGGACGATCGACCGGTTGCCACCGTCGACGACCTCACCGTCCGCTACGGCGTGAACGCCGCTCTGTCGCACGTGGACCTGTCGGTGCGCGCGGGCGAGGTCGTGGCGCTGATGGGCCGCAACGGAGCCGGCAAGTCCACACTGCTCCATGCACTCGTCGGCGTGGGCCCACGACCCGAGGGCGACATCCGCGTGGAGGGACGCGATCCACGGGCACTGCCGGGGAGCGCGCTGCTGCACTCCGTGGGCCTGGTGCCGCAGGAGCCCTCGGACCTGCTGGAGGCGAGCACCATCGCCGAGGAGTGCCGCACGGCCGACCGCGATGCCGCGTGCGAGCCCGGGACCACCCGAGCGCTGCTGGCCCTGATGGCCCCGGAGATCGACGACCGGATGCATCCGCGCGACCTGTCCGAGGGCCAACGGCTCCTGCTGGTCCTGTGCATCATCCTCGCTGCGCGTCCTCCAGTGCTGCTCCTCGACGAGCCGACCCGCGGCCTGGACTACCCGACGAAGGCCCGGCTGGCGCAGGTGCTCACGGACCTCGCCGGGGCCGGGCATGCGATCGTGCTGGCCACGCATGACGTCGAACTCGTGGCCGACCTGGCGGATCGAGTCGTCATCCTCGCCGACGGCGAGGTCGTGGCCGACGGCCGGACCGCACGCGTGGTGACGTCGTCGCCGATGTTCGCCCCGCAGGTCGCCAAGATCCTCTCGCCGCAGGAGTGGCTCACCGTGGAGCAGGTGGCCGACGCCCTCGTGTCGATCGAGGAGGCCGGATGAGCGCCGTGCGACTGGGCCGCCAGTCCCGCATCGCCATCGGGCTGGCGACGCTCATCGGACTGGCCTCCTTCCTGTGGCCGCTGATCGCCGCACCGGAGTCGGCGGCCGTCGCGCACGCCTCGGACGCCCCGCTGCTGTTCGCCGTGATCCTGCCCATCCTCCTGCTGGTCGTCCTCGCGCAGGTGAGCGACGGAGGGATGGACGCCAAGGCCATCGCCATGCTCGGCGTGCTCAGCGCCGTCATCGCGGCCCTGCGTCCGCTCGGCGGCGGCACCGCCGGACTCGAGCCCATCTGGGTGATCCTGATCCTCGGCGCACGCGCGCTCGGCCCGGGCTTCGGCTTCGCCCTCGGCGCGATCAGCCTCTTCGCGTCGGCGCTCCTCACCGGAGGCGTGGGTCCGTGGCTGCCCTTCCAGATGATGGCTGCAGCATGGGTGGGCCTCGGCGCAGGCCTGCTGCCGGCGCGGATCGGCGGGCGTCGCGAGATCGCGATGGTGGCCGCCTACGCGGCGATCGCGTGCATCGCCTACGGGTTCATCATGAACCTGTGGTTCTGGCCGTTCGTCGGCAGCCTTCCCGAGCAGCTGGCCTACGTGCCCGGCGCGCCCGCGCTCGACAACCTGCTCACCTGGCTCCGGTTCTGCCTGGTGACGTCGCTCGGCTACGACATACCACGCGCGGTGCTGACAGTGGTGCTCATCGTCGTGGCGGGTCGCCCCATCCTCGGTGCGCTGCGCCGCATGGCCCGCAAGGCTGCGTTCGATGCACCCGTTCGTGTGCCCGCCGAGGTCGGCAGCTGACATGCGCGTCACGACCCTGGGTACCGGATCGGCGGACGGCTGGCCCAACCCGTTCTGCCGATGCACGAGCTGCGAGTCCGAGCGTGCGGCGGGCCGCAGCCGTCGGCCGAGTGCCGCACTGGTCGACGACGTCATCCTGATCGACTGCGGGCCGACGACGCCGCACCTTCCGCCGCACCTGACCCTCGCCGCCGTCGAGCATGTGCTGCTCACGCACGGTC
The DNA here is from genome assembly GCA_017856385.1 of Actinomycetota bacterium. Classification (GTDB taxonomy): domain Bacteria; phylum Actinomycetota; class Actinomycetes; order S36-B12; family S36-B12; genus UBA10649. The sequence continues at coordinate 16,544 of JAFMFD010000020.1, read as the reverse complement.
ACCCCGATCACCTGCATCCGGCCTTCCTGCTCACGCGGGACTGGACGCACCCTGGCACCGAGCTGCACGTCTGGGGACCGGCGAGTGCGATCGACCTGTGCCGCGACTGGTGCGGACCGGACTCCGCGGTTGTCCTGCACGAGGTCCGCCCCGGCATGCACTGGACGCTGACCACCTCGGTCGGCGACTTCGCGGTGGCTGCGCTCGAGGCCCGCCATGCGCACGGTGACGGTGACATCCATGCCGAGCAGGCCGTCCTCTATCGCGTCAGCGGCCCGGACGGTGCGTCGATGCTCTACGCGACGGATACCGGGCCGTTCGACCCGGTCGAGATCGGGCTTCTGCCCGACCCGCTCGACGTCGCCCTCATCGACGAGACCTTCGGCGACACGACGGACCACGGCACGGGGCACCTCGACCTCGCGACGCTTCCCGCGCAGCTGGAACGCCTGCGCACGCACGGCGCCGTGGATTCGCGCACGCGCGTTCTGGCCACCCACCTGAGCCATCACAATCCGCCGTCAGCCGACCTTGCCGCCCGACTGGAGGCCATGGGCGTGGAGCTCGCGTCGGACTTCGACGTGATCGACACCGCACGGCGGCAGGCACCGGCAGCGGCGGGTGTCCGGGCGGTCGACCAGCACATCCTGGTGCTCGGAGGCGCCCGATCCGGCAAGTCGACATTCGCCGAGAGCCTGCTCCTCGACGTCCCTGAGGTCACCTACATCGCGACAGGTGGCAGCCGTCCGGGCGATGCGGAGTGGCTCGCCCGTGTCGCTGCCCATCGTGCCCGTCGACCTGACACATGGACAACGGTCGAGACCTCTGATGTCTGCACCGCCCTCGATCGCGCGGAGGGGCCTGTGCTCGTCGACTGCCTGGCGCTATGGCTCACCGCGCGACTCGACGGCCTGGATGCGTGGTCGCGACTCGATGCGGGCGAGTGGACGTCGATCCTCGACGACGCCGGGCGCGAGATCGCAGCACTGGCCGCAGCGCTGCGGGCATGCCGGCGGACGGTGGTGCTCGTGAGCAACGAGGTCGGCATGGGCGTGGTGCCGGCGACGGCGTCAGGTCGCCTCTTCGCCGACCTGCTGGGAGCACTGAACGCCGCGGTCGCCGACGCATGCGACCGCACCGTGCTCATGGTGGCGGGGCGGCCGTTGGTGCTCGACGGCCCGACCGGAGATCGAGCATGACCCCGGACCGGCGACCAGGCGTCACGCCTCCTTCCGCGCAGGCACGCCGTGATGCGCTCGAGCGCCAGTCCCGGCTGACCAAGCCGAGCGGCGCCCTGGGTCGACTCGAGGACGCCTCGGTCTGGCTCGCCGGCGTCCAGGGGGCCTGCCCGCCTCGGGCGTTCGCGTCACCATGCCTCGTCATCCTCGCCGGCGACCACGGCGTGGCGCGCGCTGCGGCAACGTCCGCCTACCCGCCCGAGGTCACCGGCCAGATGGTGGCGAACTTCGTGCGAGGTGGGGCCGCGGCGAACGTGATCGCGCGGCGTGTCGGGGCGCAGGTCCGCGTCGTCGACGTCAGCGTCGATGCCGACCCGCGCTATCTCGACGACCTCGATCCCACGGTGGCCGCCCGACGCATCCGACGCAGCAGCGGATCGATCGATCGCGAGGACGCCATGACCGTCGCCGAGACGCAACGGTCGATCGACCTCGGATGCCTCATCGCCGACGAGCTCATCGACGCGGGTGCCGACGTCGTGCTGCCCGGTGACATGGGCATCGGGAACACCACCGTGGCGGCGACGCTGATTGGGCTCCTGACCGGGGCCTCTGCCGCGGAGGTCACCGGGCGCGGCACCGGCGTGGACGACGTGACACTGGAGCGCAAGCGTCAGGCGATCTCGATCGCGATGGACCGCGGTCGCCCCCACGTCACCGATCCCGTCGCGCTGCTCGCCTGCGTCGGCAGTCCCGACATCGCCGCCATGACCGGACTCCTCGGGAGGTGCGCAGAGCGTGGCGTGCCCGTCGTCCTCGACGGAGTCGTGTCGTGCAGCGCCGCGCTCGTGGCCGACCTGACTGCACCCGGATCCCGGGACTGGTGGGCCGCCGGCCACCGATCGACCGAGCCGGCATCGGCCCGGGCGCTCGACCAGCTCGGCCTGAAGGCCCTGCTCGACCTCGAACTGCGGCTGGGCGAGGGCACGGGGGCGCTGCTCGCCCTCCCGCTGCTCGCCGTGGCAGCGGACACGCTCGCGCACATGGCGACCTTCGACGATGCCGGGGTGAGCGACCGTGAGCACTGACGGCCTGCGCCTGGCCATCGGCACCCTGACGCGCATTCCCGTGCCGCCTCCTCGCACGGTCGACCGTCGATCCGCGCGTGCCGCAATGCTGCTCGCCCCGGTCGTCGGCCTCGTCCTCGCGCTCGTGGTCGGCGTCGCCGCGCAGGTCCTGGTCGCGCGGACGCCGACCCCCGGACTGCTCGGTGCAGCACTCGCGCTCACCGCACTGACCTGGCTCACGCGCGCGCTCCACCTCGACGGGCTCGCCGACACCGCCGACGCACTCGGGAGTGGTCGTCCGGCCGCGGATTCGCTGGCGATCGCGCGCGCCTCCGACATCGGCCCGTTCGGTGTCGTCGCGCTGCTGCTCGCGCTGCTGGTGCAGGCCGCTGCATTGGGGCACCTGCTCGACACCGGCGCCGGCGCCGGCGCACTGGTGATCGCGATCGTCGTCGGCCGCCTGGCCATGACGCTCGCCTGCACCCCGACCTTCCCTGCCGCGCGCGCCGACGGGCTCGGCGCGACGGTGAGCGGGACCGTGCCCGCATGGGCGGCCTGGCTGACCGCCATCGGCTGGCTGGCCCTGTTCGCCGGAGCGGTCGGGCGTGCGCACGGTCCCGTCGCGTCCGCCGCCACGGGTCTGGCCGTCGCGGCCGGGATCGTCGCGGCCCTCGCGCTGGGCCGGACCGCCGTGCGCCGCCTCGGCGGCATCACCGGCGACGTCCTCGGCGCGATGAACGAGCTCGCCGTCACCGTCGTCCTCGTCGTCCTCGTCGTGGTCTGACGGGCGCGAGTAGCGTTCACGCCGTGCCCGACCTCCCGGACGACGTGAGCGAGACCATCGCCCGCATCACGTCACTGGAACCGCGCGAGGAACCAGACACCGGCACGGGCGAACTGGCCGCTCTGAGCGAGTGGTGGCGCGGACTCGTCGGCGCGACAGTCGTGGCACCGGTCCGCGAGATCTTCGATCCGGGACGCGACATCGACGCGGCGACCGCACTCGTCTCGGGTGTTCGCGCCGCGGATCGAGCCGTCGACAGCGGCGCGACGCTCCTCGTGCCGCGTGCGGGCGATCGCGACGACACCGCCTCCCGCGCGCTCATCGCGCTGCTGACCAAGAAGGAGGCCTCCGCCGTCCTGCGCCAGCCGCCGACGATGTCCGATCAGGAGTGGATGGCGCGCTGCGCTGCGATCCGCGACCTGATGGCTGCCCACCGCGATCTCCTCGGCGACCAGGTCGCCCTGCTCGACGCCCTCGGCGCCCGCAGCATCGCGGGCATGGCCGGGCTGCTGCTCGGTGCGGCCGCGAGACGGACCCCCTGCCTGATCGACGGGACCGATGAGTGGGCAGCCGCCCTCGTCGCGGATCGACTGTGCCATCGGGCGCGCTCCTGGTGGAGGAGCGCGACCACATCGCCCGATCCGGCTCGCACCGCCGCGTGCGACCGCGTCGGCCTGGGCCAGGGCCTGCCCCTGCAGCTCGACGACGAGGACGGTGTCGGCGCGACCTCGACGATCCTGCTGCTGGAGCTCGCGCTCGAGATCTGAGCGCGAGCCGATCAGGCGCGCGTGCTCGGCTGCAGGAACGGCGGCTTGACGACGCGGAAGCGCGCCGCCCTGCCGCGCACATCCACGACGACCTCGTCGTCGACGGCCACGCTCGCGTCGAGGAGCGCAAGGGCGATGCCCTGCTTCAGCGTCGGCGAGAACGTCCCACTGGTCGTCTCGCCGACGAGCGCGCCCGAGAGCGGCTCGTCGTCGCCTGACGGACGGTGCACCGGCATGTGCGGACGCGGGATGCCCCGGTCGAGGGCCAGCAGCCCCCGCAGTCGCCGGGACGGACCGGCCTCCCGCTCGGCGACGACGGCCGCGCGTCCGGCGAACGCGGGCTTGTCCCAGCCGACGGCCCAGCCGAGCAGTGCCTGCACGGGCGTGATGACCGGGCTGATGTCCTGTCCGTGCAACGGATAGCCCATCTCGGTGCGCAGGGTGTCGCGGGCTCCGAGGCCGGCCCGCTGCAGGCCGAGGGGTGCACCTGCGTCGACCAGCGCATCCCACAGCGGGCCCAGCACGCCATTGGGGGCGACGAGCTCGTAGCCGTGCTCCCCGGTGTATCCCGTGCGGCAGACGACCACCGGCGAGTCCTGCCAGCGCGTCATCGTCATCGACATGTAGTCGTGATCGGTGGGCAGGCCAAGGGAATCGAGGAGCTGCGCGCTGCGCGGTCCCTGCACGGCGATGATGCCGTGGGTGAGGTGCTGGTCGTCGATCTCGATCGACTCAGGAACCCGGGCGCGCAGCACGTCGAGCACTGCGCCGGCGTTCGCCGCATTGGGGATGACGAACACCCCGTCGTCGGACCACCGGTAGACGATGAGGTCGTCGATGACGCCGCCTGCGTCATTGAGCAGCATCGAGTACTGCGCCTGCCCCGCCGCGATCCGGTCGAGGTCGTTCGCGAGCACGGTGTTGAGCCAGGCCGCTGCCCCCGGGCCGTGGATCGCGAGCTTGCCCATGTGCGAGACGTCGAAGATGCCGACCGCCTCGCGGACCGCGGTGTGCTCGGCCACAGTGCCTGCGTACTCGATGGGCATCTCCCACCCGCCGAAGTCGGCCATCTTCGCGCCGGCGTCGACGTGGCGTGAGTGCAGTGGCGTGTGGCGCAGGCTCATGGCGGGCACGCTACCGCGGCACGGTCAGCCGGAACGGGCGTCCTCCCACGCCCGCGATGCACGATCCCCACGAACGCGACCCACGATCGCCCCACCCACCAGCGCGGCGATGGCGACGACGGGTGCGATCAGCTCCCACCCCGACGGCACCGGGAACAGCTGCAGGGCGATCACCGCCATGAGGATGAGCACGCCCGACGCCGGCAGCGCCACCCACCGCCGACGTGTCGGGCTGCGCCACAGCACCACGCCGGCCGCCGCGCACGCGGTCGCGTATGCCCCGGCGAAGATCACGCCCGCGGTGTCGCTCGTGAGCTCGAACGCCGAGAACGCGCTGAACCCCGTCACGAGGGAGGCGAAGGCGGTGAAGACCAGGCACGCAGCGCCCACGGCGTTCGTGCCCCGGACCGGCGTGCCGCGCGCTGACAGCCCACCGAACCGTGATGGCAGCACTCGGGCCCGTCCGAACGCGAACAGGATGCGACCCCCCGCGACCTGGGCCCCGATCATGCAGGCGAAGGACGAGACGGCGCCGCCCAGGGTGATGAGGTCGCCCAGCGCATCCCCGACGTAGGCGTTCGCGATGTCCGCCGGCAGGGAGCCGGCGGCGGTGAACTGCTCCAGTTCGTTCGGCTTCACGCCGAACGCCCACACCGCCACCATCGACACCAGGATGAAGAAGACCGACGTGACCACCGTCGTCCAGACCAGGGCACGCGGGATCGTGCGCTGCGGGTCGTCGGTCTCCTCGCCGGCCGCGGCTGCACCCTCGAATCCCGAACTCGAGAGCAGTGCGAAGGTCAGCGCAAGTGCCACGGCACCCGCGGAGACGCCGTCGAACCGGAACACTGCCCAGTCCACCGTCTGCCCCTGAGGACCCCCCACGGTGACGAGCCGCGCGAAGGTCAAGCCCATCACGACCACGATCGCCGCCATCGTCAGGCCCTCGAGGGCGAGCAGGATGTGCCCGAGGGTGCGCATGGTGCGTCCGGCCAGGAACGTCGTGACGGGGATCATGACGAGGGCGAGCACGATGGGCAGGGCCGCGGGCGTGGCGCCCATGCCGAGTTCCTGCATCAGCGTCGTGGTGAAGATCCCGAACGACAGCGCGGTGATCGCGACGGCGGCGACGTAGCACCCCACCAGCCACAGCCCGGCCGCCGTGCCGGTCCGGGGCCCGATCTCCGCCCCCACGAACCCGAAGAGCGATCCCGCCGACCCCCGCCGTCGGGTCAGCACGACGAAGGAGAACGTGATCAGGGCCAGGGGCACCGCCGCTAGGAGGAACACGGTCGGGACCGCCGGGCCCACCTGCTCGGCAATCGCCTGCGGGTTGAGGGAGACCGCCATGCTGGGGCCCATGACGGCCAGCGAGATGGCCACGGCTCCGACGAGGCCGAGATTGCGCCGCATCGATGCCACGTCAGGACCGTAGCGGCGTGCGCGACCGGGGTGTCGACCGCGTGGGCCATGGCTAAGGTGCCGCGCATGACCACTCTCGCCCTCGCGACCGCCAACCCGACCACCTTCGCGACCGACGCCCTCGTAGTCGCCCTCGCCCCGGGCAAGGGGAAGCGACCCGTGGTCACCAGCCCCCGGCTCACCGCAGCAGTGCGTGATCGGCTGGCCGACGCGTTCGCCGCGGTCGGGGCGACCGGCAAGGCGGGGGACCTCACGCGCGTCCCCGGGGGCGGAGCCATCAGCGCACCCGTCGTCGTGGGGGTCGGGCTGGGCGATGCGGACTCGGCGAGCCCCGAGACGGTCATGCGCGCCATCGGCTCGGCCGTCCGCTCGCTTGCCGGCACGCGACGCGTGGCGATCAGCATCCCGCTCGCGGATGACGAGCTGCTTGTCGCGACCGCGCTGGCCGCACGGCTCGGCGCCTACGACTTCGTGGAGTTCCGCGGCAAGTCCAAGAAGGGGCGTCCCCAGCCGGTGCGCGCGATCACGCTGCTCCTGGAGAGCGAGCCGACGCCCGCCCAGCGGCAGTCGGTCAAGGACGTCGCGGTCATCGCCGACGGAGTGACACTGGCTCGCGACCTCGTCAACACGCCACCTTCGGCGCTCCATCCCGCCGAGCTGGCCGACGCCGCGGAGCAGGCAGTGGCCGACCTGCCCGTCGACGTCACGGTGTGGGAGGTGCCCGACCTCGAGCGCGACGGATGCGGCGGAATCCTCGCGGTCGGCATGGGCTCGGCGCACCCGCCGCGGCTGGTGCGCATGGAGTATGCGCCCGATGGCGCGACCGCGCACCTGGCGCTCGTGGGCAAGGGCATCACGTTCGACACCGGCGGCATCTCGATCAAGCCGGCCGCCAGCATGGACGAGATGAAGGCCGACATGGGAGGTGCCGCCGCCGTCATCGGTGCGGTGCAGGCCATCGCGCGCCTGGGCCTCAACGTGCACGTGACCGGCTGGGTGCCCACCGCGGAGAACATGCCGAGCGGCACTGCGCAGCGGCCGAGCGACGTCATCACGATGTTCGACGGCACGACGGTCGAGGTGCTCAACACCGACGCAGAGGGGCGTCTGATCCTCGCCGACGCGCTCGGCATGGCCGTCGCCGAGAAGCCTGACCTCATCATCGACGCGGCGACGCTGACCGGGGCCCAGCGCGTCGCCCTCGGTGCGCGCATCGCCGGGGTGATGGCGAACTCCGACGAGGCGCGCGCGCAGGTCTGCGAGGCCGCAGGACGCGCCGGCGAGGCGGTGTGGCCCATGCCGCTGCCGGAGGACCTGCGCGCGTCACTCGACTCCCCCGTCGCCGACATCGCGAACATCGGCGACCGGCTCGGCGGGATGCTGAGCGCCGGCGTCTTCCTCAAGGAGTTCATCCCGGACCGGCAGCCGTGGGTCCATATCGACATCGCCGGGCCCGCCTTCAACGAGAAGGCCGCCTACGGCTACACGCCCAAGGGGGGCACCGGGGCCGCCGTGCGCACCTTCGTGCAGGTCGCGGCCGAGATGGCGGAGGGGGCGGTCTGAGGCTCCCGGGCGACGGTGGAAGGATAGGAGCATTCCTTCCCCCACCTTGACACCCACCATCGACGGGAGCTGAGCGACAGTGGCGCACGCGGATCTGGTCATCCTGGGCGGCGGCAGCGGAGGGTACGCCTGCGCACTCCGGGCCTCCGAGCTCGGCAAGTCCGTCATCCTGATCGACAGGGACAAACTCGGCGGCACCTGCCTGCACCGCGGCTGCATCCCCACCAAGGCGCTCCTGCACGCTGCCGAGGTCGCCGACGCGGCCAAGGAGAGCGAGGCCTTCGGCGTCCGCGCGACCTTCGAAGGCATCGACATGCCGAAGGTGAACGAGTACCGCGACGGCGTCGTCGGCCGCCTCTACAAGGGCCTGCAGGGCCTGGTGAAGAGCCGCAACGTCACCTTCATCGAGGGCGAGGGGCGCCTGGTCGCACCCGACACCGTCGAGGTCAACGGCGAGCGTCACACCGGCACCACCGTCGTCCTCGCCACCGGCTCGTACGCGCGCACGCTGCCCGGCCTGGACATCAGCGGACGCATCATGACCTCGGACCAGGCACTGAACCTGGACTACGTGCCCAAGAGCGTCATCGTGCTCGGCGGCGGGGTTATCGGCGTGGAGTTCGCGAGCGTCTGGAAGTCGTTCGGCTCCGACGTCACGATCATCGAGGCGCTGCCCCACCTGGTGCCCAACGAGGACGAGGCCGTGTCAAAGGTGCTCGAGCGCGCGTTCCGCAAGCGCGGCATCGCGTTCACCCTCGGCAAGCGGTTCGCGGCAGCCACGCAGGATGACGCAGGCGTGCACGTGACCCTCGAGGACGGCACGACCCTGGATGCTGAGCTGCTGCTCGTCGCGGTCGGGCGCGGCCCGAACACGGCGGGCATGGGCTACGAGGAGCAGGGCATCGCGATGGAGCGCGGATGGGTGCTCGTCGACGAGCGCCTGCGCACCAACGTCCCCAACGTCTACGCGGTCGGCGACATCACCCCGGGCCTGCAGCTCGCCCACCGCGGGTTCCAGCACGGCATCTTCGTCGCCGAGGAGATCGCAGGGCTCAACCCGGTCGTCATCGCCGACGTCAACATCCCCCGTGTGACCTACTGCGAGCCGGAGGTCGGCAGCGTGGGCCTCACCGAGGCCGAGGCGCGCGAGGCGTACGGCAGCAACGTCGCCGTCTACGAGTACAACCTGGCGGGCAACGGCAAGAGCCAGATCCTCGCGACAACCGGTTTCATCAAGCTCGTGCAGGTCACCGACGGCCCCATCGTCGGCATCCACATGGTCGGTTCGCGCATCGGCGAGCAGATCGGCGAGGCGCAGCTCATCGTCAACTGGGAGGCCTACCCGACCGACGTGGCCACCCTCATCCACGCGCACCCGACCCAGAACGAGGCGATGGGCGAGGCCCACCTCGCGCTTGCCGGCAAGCCCCTGCACGCCCACGCCTGACCCGACGCCACCACGCAGCCGCACGACGCGAAGGAGCCCCACCCATGTCGGTCACCGTCACCATGCCCGCGCTGGGTGAGAGCGTCACGGAGGGCACCGTCACCCGCTGGCTGAAGGCCGTCGGCGACACCATCGCGGTCGACGAGCCGCTGCTCGAGGTCTCCACCGACAAGGTCGACACCGAGATCCCCTCCCCCGTCGCCGGCGTCCTGCTGTCGATCGAGGTGCCCGAGGACACCACCGTCGCGGTCGGCGCCGTGCTCGCCACCATCGGCGAGGCGTCGGAGGCGGGAGCCCCCGCAGCGCCCGCCGCCGCACCGGCTCCTGCGGCGGCTCCTGCGGCTGCAGCTCCTGCTCCTGCGCCTGCCGCTGCTCCCGCGGCCCCTGCGCCTGCCGCTGCTCCCGCGGCCCCTGCGCCTGCCGCTCCTGCGAGCACGGGAGCGTCCACGCCGATCCTCATGCCTGCGCTCGGCGAGAGCGTCACGGAGGGCACCGTCACCCGCTGGCTGAAGGCCGTCGGCGACACCATCGCGGTCGACGAGCCGCTGCTCGAGGTCTCCACCGACAAGGTCGACACCGAGATCCCCTCGCCCGTCGCCGGCGTCCTGCTGTCGATCGATGTGCCGCAAGACACCACCGTCGCCGTCGGTGCCGTGCTCGCCACGGTCGGGTCCGGCGCACCGGCAGCTGCGGCGGCTCCTGAAGCGGCGACTCCTGCAGCGCCCGCACCGTCCGCTCCCGCGCCCGCGGCGCCCGCTCCTGCGCCTGCAGCAGCTCCTGCGGCTGCACACGCACCGGCGCCAGCAGCCGCCGAGGCCGCTGACGACAACTCCGATGCCTACGTCACCCCGCTGGTCCGTCGACTCGCCGCCCAGCACGGGGTCGACCTGTCGACCGTCACCGGCACAGGTGTGGGCGGACGCATCCGCAAGTCCGATGTCCTGCAGGCCGCCATCGACAAGAAGGAGCAGGCCGGCGCATCGACCGCTTCAGCGCCCGCCCCTGCCGCCACCGCAGCGGCGACGCCTGCACCCGCGGCGGCACCATCGGCGCTGCGCGGCCGGACCGAGAAGATGAGCCGCCTGCGCAAGGTCATCGCCGAACGCATGGTCGAGTCGCTGCAGGTCTCGGCGCAGCTGACCACCGTGCTCGAGGTCGACGTCACACGCATCGCCCAGCTGCGCAGCCGCGTGAAGAACGAGTTCGCGGCGCGCGAGGGCGTGGGCCTGTCGTTCCTGCCCTTCTTCTGCAAGGCCGCCATCGAGGCCCTCAAGCAGTACCCGCAGGTCAACGCCTCGATCGACATGGCTGCGGGCACGATCACCTACTTCGATGCCGAGCACCTCGGCATCGCCGTCGACACCGATCGTGGCCTGCTCGTGCCCGTGATCCGCGATGCGGGTGACCTCAGCATCGCCGGCCTCGCCCGGCGCATTGCCGAACTCGCGGAGCGCACGCGCACCAACAAGCTCTCCCCCGACGAGCTCAGCGGCGGAACGTTCACGGTCACGAACACCGGCAGCCGTGGTGCGCTGTTCGACACCCCGATCATCAACCAGCCGCAAGTGGCCATCCTCGGCACCGGAGCCGTGGTCAAGCGACCCGTCGTCATCTCCGACGCAGGCCAGGACGTCATCGCCATCCGCTCGATGGTGTACCTCGCGCTCAGCTACGACCACCGCCTCGTCGACGGCGCCGATGCCGCGCGATTCCTGGGGGCCATCAAGTCCCGACTGGAGGAGGCCTCGTTTGAGGCCGAATTGGGGCTTTAGCCGGAATTCTCCTCGCCGGACAGCGCGCGAAGTCCGGGACCATTCACATGCCTCTGCGGCACCATGGGCGCTGAAAGCCGGATGTCGAGTTCAGGGGTGACCATGCGTCGAACCATCAGCCTGCTCTCCGTCAGCGCTATGGGTGCCGTTACTTTGGGAGGACTGCTCGCCGCTCCCAGTCAGGGAGTGACGGCCTCCTCCCTGCAGGTCAGTGGTGACGGCTACACGGCCAGCCTCTCAACCACAGCCAGCGCCTTCGGCATGACGTACGGCTCACCGACCGCATTCCGCTTCGGGCAGGGCACGGTGACCGAGATGTACCCCGTCTCACCCAGCGGTGGCGCATTCGTCAACTTCCTGGCCCGAGGCGGCGTGGTCAAGAAGACTGGTGGCTCCTGTGCCACCGACGGCACCTACTATCAGCGCGCGCAGATCACGGTCGCCGGCCTGACCGGCACCAACGACGTGTACGCCTTCTACGACTCGACCGTTGGACCAGCCATCGAGCCGACCCCTCACTTCAACTCAACCACGGCTGCGGCCCAATACCCAGCCGCAGGGACCAACGGCACCTCGGCGATCACGCTCGGCAACGCAGGCGATGCCGCAAACTTCAAGATCGGGAACATTGTCAGTGGCGCGAACATCGGTGCCAATGCCCGCGTTACCGGCGTAGCGGGCTCCACGGTGAGCCTGAGCGTTCCGAACACGGGCACGGTCAGTGGAAACGTCACCCTGACCAAGCGGCTGGCCTCCAGCAGTCAACTCGAGACCCTCTGCGACGGCACCACGGAGTTTGTCACCGCCACCGGCGCCACCGCTGACACCATCGATCTGGATGCCGGTGGGACCGACCTCACAACAGCTGGGGTGAAGGTGAATGACACCTCAGCCGCTTCCGTGTCGTTCGATGTGTACGTTCCGATGCTCACAGGCATGGCACCAGGGGATCAAACCGGCAACTTCCTCGCACTTGGCATTCTGGTCAAGGGTAACGCAGCCAATGCTGTCGTCAGCGATTCCGAGGACACTGGGATCTTCACGCACATCTACGCGAGGCCCTGGGATGCAGGTGGCATGTTCCGCGACATCCTCATTCCCAGCTGCGCCGGAACACCCGTGGCTGGCGACGCACCCTGCTACGTCACAACAGACACCGGCATCTTCGCGAACGACGGCACGACTGCGCTGAGCGGAAACCCGACCTTCTCGGTGACCGGCATGCTCGGTGGCGGCGGTGGGCAGACGATTCTTGACGTCCAACTCGGGCTCACGTCGGCATCATCCAGCGGATTCGCCATCCCGGCAACCTCGATCGTCAAGTTCAAGATCTCTCTCCCCACGAGCGGCACTTTCCCGGCAACGGGCTCTGGAGGAACAGACTTCGGCACGGTCAACTTCGCCCAAGCGGCTGGGGGCACGAAGCTGCGCATCAACCCCAACGGCAACGTCACTGGCGCGCCGGTAACCAACCGGTGGAACTTCTCGACCGCAAGCAACAGGCGGATCCTCGAGGTCATCGGCGAAGCGCGAGCCACCTCAAGCGCTGTCGACCGCAACACCTGGCGCGAGGACGGCTGCTCGGTGTCCATCTCCAATGGTGCTGCGACCTCGACCGACTGCGGAGAGGGCATGACCAGCAACGTCAGCACCACCGACATCGTTCTCACCACGGTGCCTGCGAGCTTCAACCTCAGTTACTCCACGAATCCGGTCATGCAGACGGTGGCAGGTGGCATGGTGTCGACGAATGCGCAGGGAATCACGTTCGGAGAGGAGACAATGGCCGGCACGTCCTTCCAGTTCGCCGTCGCCGGCCCCTCCTACGACACGAACGGCAACTCGCGGTCGACGGACGGCTACTACTACGTGTGCGTGCCTCAGGCATTCCTCAGCGGCTCGTTCAACACGACAGCAGCGAGCGCGGCAAGCTCCTGGGTAGGCACCCGTGACGGGGCGGCCGTGAGCGCCTCGTTCGCCACCGGCAGTTGCGGACTGGGCGACAACGGCCTCGTGGCCTCTCTCGATCCGTTTGGCTACTCGGCGCCACTGTTTCGCGTAAAGCCCCCGACGGCTGCACCGAGCAGCAACACGTCGAGCGGATCAACGGCGACCACCACGACGACGACGACCTCGACGAGCACGACGACTCCCACGACAACGACCACCAGCACGCCCACGACGACTTCGGCGGCCCCGGTCGTCTACCCGAGCCTTGCCAAGGGCAGGAGCGTGAGCGAGTCCTACCTGCTCGGGCTGGCCAACTGGACGCCCAGCAAGGAGGCCAACGTCTCGATCTCCGTGCCGAGGATGTATCGCGGCGCCTGCGCGGTCCGGGACGGCCGTGTTGTCGCCACGGGTGCCGGCACTTGCGGTGTGCGGATCAAGGTCGTCTCCCCCAAGGGCAAGTCCTACTACAAACGGGTGTACCTGACGGTCGGGCAGTGACGTAGGCCTTCAGGGCCGCCCCCGAAGGTGCATGGGCTCGGCATCCACGGGATGCTGAGCCCATGAAGATCGCCGTCACCGGGGCCTCGGGCCTCATCGGGTCCGCCCTCGTCCCCCACCTGCGCTCGGCCGGCCATGAGGTCGTGCGCCTCGTGCGCCGCCCTGCTGCGGCGCCCGATGAGGTCACCTGGGATCCCAAGGCAGGGACGGTCGACCTCGCGGGCCTGGCGGGAACCGAGGGCGTCGTGCACCTCGCGGGTGCCGGGGTCGGCGACCACCGCTGGACCGACGCCTACAAGCGCGAGATCCTCGACAGCCGCGTCGACAGCACCCACACCATCGTGCGTGCGATCACCGCGCTGGACCCGATGCCGCGCGCCCTGGTGTCCGCATCCGCGATCGGTTGGTACGGCGACACCGGCGATCGCAAGGTCGACGAGACCGCACCGGCAGGAACGGGCTTCCTCGCCGACGTCGTGCGTGCCTGGGAGGCCGCGGCCGCGCCCGCCGCAGCCGCCGGCGTGCGCGTCACGCACCCGCGTACCGGCCTCGTCGTCTCCAGCCGTGGCGGCGCGTGGGCGCGGATGTTCCCGCTCTTCAAGGCCGGACTGGGCGGCAAGCTCGGCAACGGCCGCCAGTACTGGTCGTGGATCTCATTGCGCGACGAGGTGCGTGCCCTCGAACTCCTCCTGATGGACGAGGGTCTCTCCGGACCGGTGAACCTGACCGGTCCCGACCCGGTGACCAACGCAGAGGTCACGTCGGTCATGGGCAAGGTGCTGGGTCGGCCGACGATCCTGCCCGCGCCCGCCTTCGCACTGAAGGCCGCGCTCGGGGAGTTCTCGACCGAGGTCCTCGGCAGTTCGCGCGTCATGCCCGCCGTGCTCGAGCGCGTCGGCTTCGGCTTCTCGGACCGCACGATCGAGTCGGCCATCCGCGCTGCCCTCGCCGAGAACGCGTGACGCATGGCGCATGACGTCGTCGTGGTCGGCGCCGGCCTCGCCGGCCTGGCCGCAGCCCGCGAGCTCGTCCGGCACGGCAGGGATGTCGTCGTCCTCGAGGCGGGCGGCATGGTCGGTGGCCGCGTGCGCACCGACCGCGTCGACGGACTCTTGCTCGACCACGGCTTCCAGCTGCACAACCCGGCCTACCCGGAGGCCATGCGGGTGCTCGACCAGGCCGCACTCGACCTGAAGTGCTTCACCCCCGGAGTCATCACGCTCACCGACCGCGGGCCCTCGCGCCTGGCCGATCCGCGGCGCCGCCCGGCCTGGGTGCCGGATGCACTGTCGGCGCGGACGGGCAGCCTGCCCGCGAAGCTGCGCTTCGCGAGGTATGCCGTCGAGACGGCCCTCTCCTCACGCACGACCCGCGAGTCGCGCACCGACATGCCCGCTGACGTCGCGCTGCTCTCGGCCGGGGTGTCACCCACGCTGCTCGAGACCGTCGTTCGGCCCTTCCTGCAGGGCGTGTTCCTCGAGTCCGGCCTGCAGACCTCACGACGCTTCATGGACCTCGTGCTGACCAGCTTCGTGCGCGGGGTGCCGGCCGTGCCGGCGAACGGCATGCAGGCCATCCCCGAGCAGCTCGCCTCCGGCCTCCCCGCGGGCACGGTGCGCCTAGGCGTCCGGGCCGACTCGGTCTCCTCAGGGTGCGTCCGCACATCCGAGGGAGAGTTGCGGGCCAAAGCCGTCATCGTCGCGACGGATCCGCGGACGGCAGCCGACCTCATGCCAGGACTCGCGATCCCCGCAGGGCGCGACGTCACGACGTGGTACTTCGTCGCCGACACCCCGCCGATGCTGCTCACCGACGGAGCACCCGTGCTCGTTGTCGACGGCCGCAGCGCACCGGGCCCCGTCATCAACACCGTCGTCCTGACCCATGCGGCGCCGACCTACGCCAGCCGTGGACGCACCCTCGTCTCGGCCTCCGCGCTGGGACTGCATGACTCGTCGGCGATGACGGCACTCGTGCGCACCACGCTGGCGCAGCTCTACGGCGTGGACACGCGCGGCTGGGAGGCCGTGGGTATCTATGCAATCCCGTACGCCCTCCCCGCGATGGTGCCGCCGCTGACGATCCGTCAGGGAGTCGACCTCGGCGACGGACTCTTCATCGCCGGGGACCACCGCGACACGGCGTCGATCCAGGGGGCGCTCGTCAGCGGGCGCCGGGCTGCGGGCGCGGTCCTCGCGCACGTGGGTGTCAGCACTTCCGCCTGACTGCCTAGGCTTGCCCCATGGCCTCGACCATCCCGACGACGCTGCAGGTGAAGCGGATGGGCTTCGGGGACGAGGCGGTCAACTACCAGCATGCCTGGGATCTCCAGCGCGAGCTGCATGCGGCCGTCGTGGCAGGTGACGCCCCGGACACCGTCCTGCTGCTCGAGCACCCCAGCGTCTACACCGCGGGTCGGCGCACGGAACCCTTCGAGCGCCCCATGGACGGCACTCCGGTCGTCGACGTGGATCGCGGGGGCAAGATCACGTGGCACGGGCCCGGCCAGCTCGTCGGCTACCCGATCGTGCGCCTGCCGCAGCCCATGGCCGTGGTCGACCATGTGCGCCGGATCGAGGCCATGCTCATCGACGTGTGCTCCGAGCTCGGCATGCCGTCGATGCGCGTCACCGGCCGCAGCGGCGTGTGGATCGCGGCCGACGAGCGCGGGCCGGAGCGCAAGGTCGCAGCGATCGGCGTGCGCGTGTCGCAGGGTGTGACCATGCATGGCTTCGCCCTCAACTGCGACTGCGACCTCGCGTGGTTCGACCGCATCGTGCCGTGCGGCATCACCGACGCCTCGGTGACGACCCTGTCGCGCGAGCTCGGGCGAACGGTGACCGTGCAGGACGTGCTGCCGGTGGTCGAGCGGCATCTGGAGGCGATCGTCACATGGTGAACCCGGATGGTCGGCGGTTGCTGCGGATCGAGGCGCGCAACAGCGAGGTGCCGATCGAGCGGAAGCCGGAGTG
>JAFMFD010000019.1 GCA_017856385.1 Actinomycetota bacterium | reverse complement strand
CCCTCCCAGCCCTTGTAGTACGTCAGGGGCCGGTCGTCCTCCTCGCAGGCCCACGTGAAGGCGTCACCCGCGACCTCCACCACTCGCCTCGGGTTCTTCATGATCGAGGGCACAAGGTTACTGAGAGCGACATCGAATAATGAGCGGCCGAATATTGCCAAGCCAGGCATGGGGATCTCCGATCCGTGCGGTACGACTGCCCTGTGCAGTCACGGCGGTCGTACCCCGTGCCGGGTGAAGCCAAACCTTGCGTGAAACGCCCCTACGCGGTCGGCGGGATCAGCGTGTTGGCGAAGATCTGCCAGGCCAGCAGGGACTTCGCCACGAGGCTGAGCACGATGTAGGCCTTCTCGCCCTTGATGTAGTCGATCGGCTTCTTCTTGTACTGCAGCCACTGGACGATGGCGAAGCAGTTGAAGGCGAGGAAGATCGTCAGCACGATCGCGTAGACGAAGGCGGGCGCCGACTGATCGAACTGGTTCCCCGGGGCGATGATGTAGAGCACCAGGATCAGCCACGGCACCGCCCCGGCGAACGAGCCGAACGCGAACGGGAGCATGTCACCGGAGCCCGGCTTGATGTACTTCTCCTGCACCCAGCCGAACAGGATCATGGCCGCGTTGACGCCGAAGATGGCCATGAGCGCGGCCGCATTGTCGATGCCGACGACCTGCGCGATGAGCACGATCATGATGCTCGACGAGATCGAGTACTCGGCCCAGCGGAAGTAGTTGTGACCCTCGCCCAGGCCGCGGGCGTAGCGGTCGAAGACTCCGGGGACGCTGACCAGGAAGTGGAAGAACGCGCTCAGGAAGAAGAAGAGCGCCACGCCCCAGGCCAGCGGCATGTCGAGGATGACGACCGGTGCCTGAAGCGGGGAGCCGGGCGGGCCGGCCATGTAGCTGGCGGTCACGGGCAGCGAGAAGTCGCTGCTCAGCGCGACGATGATGATGCCCTGGATCAGGTGGGCAAAGCCGACGACGATGTTCCAGGTGCGCAGGTTCTTGACCCTCGCGGCGAAGTCCTTGCCGCTGGCCGGCACTGCTGCGGTCTCGGTCACAGCCACTCCACTCTGCTAGGAACGCCGCGCCGCCCTGGCCGCGTCTGCAGGCCGATGGGGCCCTTGCCCAGCGTACGCACCCCGGGGACGGGTGGGCCGCTCATTCACCCCTGCGACACGCGAACGACGCGGTCACGCGCAGGTGCAGCGCTCCTCGGCGGAGTAGGGCGCAAGCGCCTCTTCGATGTGCTGGCCGCAGCCGGTGTAGGTGACCTTCTTGCACTGCGGACACAGGGCGGGACTGCACATGCGGGCATCCTCCGGATCGGGATCAGATAGGGGAACTATACCCCCTAGGGTATACCAGCCAGCCTGGTCCCCTGGCGGTCAGGCGTCGGAGCCTCGTCGGAAGATCGCAGCGGTGATGGCCACGAGGATCACCGCGATGAAGACCTGGGTGATCAGGACGAAGAACCACTGGTTCGCATAGTTGAAGTAGTAGGCGATCCCCAGCCCCACGAAGGCCCCGATGATGCCGATGATGATCGTGACGATGCACCCGATCGGCTGCATGCTGGGAACCAGGATGCGGGCGATGAGCCCGATGATCGAGCCGGCGACGAGTGCACTGATGATGCCTGTGGGATCCATACTCGCCAGCCAACCACCCACGCCCTGCCGCAGGCAAGCGACACGAGCAGGTCGGGTGCCGTGCCACTATCGCTTCGTGCAACGGATTGCTGCCGTGACCTCCCTGGAGTCCGACGCGCTCGCCGCCGCCTATTCCGTGCCGAGCGCGGACGAGTGGCGCGCCGGTCGATGGGTGCGGGTGAACTTCGTGATGTCGCTCGACGGCTCGATCGTCGGATCGGAAGGGCTGTCGAGGTCTCTGGGCACCGAGGCGGACCGCGCGGCGTTCTGGACTGCGCGGGGCATGGCCGACGTCCTGCTCGTCGGGGCGCAGACCATCAGGTCGGAGGACTACCGTCCCTCCCCCATCCCGGTCGCCATCGTGACCGCGTCGCTGGACCTCGATCCGGGCCTGCGCATGTTCGCCGAGCGCACGCCCGAGCATGCCCGACCCGTGGTCCTGACGACCCATGATCGGGCGACCCAGGCACCGCAGTGGCTGCGCGAGGTGGCCGACGTGCTCCCCTGCGGCTCCGAGGCCGTCGACCTGGCCCAGGCGGTGTCCCTGCTGGTAGCCCGGGGATGGCCGCGCATCCTCTGCGAAGGCGGCCCAATGCTGCTCGAGGGCCTGATCGAGCACGACCTCGTCGACGAGCTGCTCCTGACCCTCGCTCCGCGGCTCGTGGGATCGTCGCGGCACCTGGTGACCCACCTCGGTGGCTGGCGGCCGCCCCGTCGGCTCGTGCCCTCCCTCGTCGTCGAGCACGAGGGGACGGTGCTGACCCGCTATCGGCGGCCCTGACGGCGTAGGCCCCCGAGGCGCCGCGGGGTGAGGTTCCTCGCCGGCCATATCCGGCCACGCGCGGGTGATACTGGACGCATGCTGCCTCCTGCCGTGCGCAAATCCGCCGTGAGAAGAGCCGCCGTCACCCTGACCGCGCTCGCCTGCCTCGTCGCCCCGCTCGCGCCCGCGCGTGCCGCGGAGGTGACGCGCGCCGAGACGATCGCCACGGGCCTGACCTCGCCATGGGGCCTGGCGTTCCTGCCGGACGGCTCCGCACTGGTGAGCGAGCGAGACACCGGGCTGATCAAGCGGGTCCCGGCTCGCGGCGGGCGTGTCACGACGGTCGGACGGGTCAGCGGCGTGCAGCCGTCCGGTGAGGGCGGGCTCCTCGGCATCGCCGTGCCACCCGGGCCGGACCCGAGGGCGCTGTTCGCGTACTACACCGGTGCGCGTGACAACCGCGTCGTGCGCATCGTCTGGGACGGCAGGCGCCTGGGACGGCAGACTCCGGTCCTCACCGGAATACCCAAGAACACGTACCACGATGGTGGCCGCATCCTCATCGGGCCGAACGACACCCTGCTCATCGGGACCGGCGACGCGGGCGTCCCTGAGCTGTCGGCGGATCCGGGGAGCCTGGCCGGCAAGATCCTGCGCATCACCTTCGACGGGCGCCCGGCACCGGGCAATCCGGATCCGTCGTCCCCGGTGTACTCGCTCGGCCATCGCAATGTGCAAGGGCTGGCCTTCGACGCCGCCGGCCGGCTGTGGGCGACCGAGTTCGGCGAGCGCACGGCCGATGAGCTCAACCTCATCCGGCCGGGCCTGAACTACGGCTGGCCGCGCCACGAGGGCCGCGAGAGCGACCCGGCCTACGCCGACCCGAAGGTGACGTGGTCGCCCACCTCCACCGCATCACCGAGCGGCATGGCCATTGCGGGCGGCACCGCATACGTCGCGAGCCTGAGAGGTGAGGCCCTCTGGCAGGTGCCGCTCTCCGGTACCCGGGCGGGGCAACCCGTCGCGGCTCCCCTTGGCGCGCTCGGGCGCCTGCGCACGGTCGGGGTCGCGCCGGACGGCTCGCTCTGGTTGGTCACGAGCAACACCGACGGGCGGGGATCTCCCGCATCGGGGGACGACCGCATCCTCCGGCTCGCCCCCCGCACGCAGTAGGGTCGGCGCTCGTGAGCATCGCCGCATATGTGTTCTGGACCATCGCGATCGTGCTGGGAGCCTTCGGCGTGGTGTTCGCCCTGCTCGGCCAGAGCAGCGAGCGGGGCTACTGGTCCCAGCGCGACCCCTCCGGGGACCCCCGCACAGAGGCGACGAAGCTGGGCACGGTGATGAAGCGTGCGGCGCACTATGCGGCGGGCGAGTACCGCGCACCGCTGCGCATCATGGGCATCGGGATTCTGATGATCCAGATCGCCCTCGGCTTCGCGGCCATCGCGATCATCGTCACGCTGTTCACCTAGGCGACCCTCCGGACAACGCAGCCGGCAGCGGGCGCGTCAGGCACGCCCGTGGCGCAGTGCCCAGATCGCCACGGCCGACGCCGCAGCGACGTTGAGGGAGTCGACTCCCCCGGCCATCGGGATCCGCACGTGGACGTCTGCTGCATCGAGCCCGGCCGCCGAGATGCCGTCACCCTCAGTGCCGAGGACCAGGGCCGTGCGCTCGGCAGGCCGGAATTCCTCGAGCGGCACCGCCGATGGGCTCAGGGCGAGCGCGGCGACGGAGTAGCCGTGGTCCCTCAGCATGTCGAGGTCGGCCGGCCACTGCGGGATGCGGGTCCACGGCACCTGGAAGACCGTGCCCATCGAGACCCGCACGCTCCTGCGGTAGAGCGGATCCGCGCACCGCGGCGTGACGAGTACGGCGTCGGCACCGAGTGCGGCGACGGAGCGGAAGATCGCGCCGACGTTGGTGTGGTCGACGATGTCCTCGCAGATGACCACCAGTCGGGGATCCGGACCGTCGATCACCTCAGCAACGGTCGGCAGCGGCGGGCGATGCATGGCGGCGAGCGCGCCCCGGTGGACAGTGAACCCGGTGATCTCGCGGAGCAGGTGCCGGTCCCCGACGTAGACGGGGACCTCGCCACCCTCGCCCGCCCCGACCGACTCCAGCATCGGCTGCATCGACTCCAGCCAGACGTCCTCCATCAGGAAGGAGCGCGGTGAATGGCCGGCCTCGATAGCGCGCTCGATCACCGACCGGCTTTCGGCGATGAACAGGCCCCGCTGCGGCTCCGCGCGCGAGCGCAGCGCCACGTCCGTGAGTCCCACATAGTCCGCCAGCCGCGGATCAGCGGCGGACTCGAGGCGGATGACGGGCACGTCAGTTGAAGGCCCGTCGCACCGCATCGACGAACAGGGCCGGCTGCTCCCATGAGCCGAAGTGCCCGCCTGCCGGCAGGACCTCCCAGTCGGTGATCGTCAGGCAGCGCTCGGCCCACGAGCGCGGCCAGCGTCGGATGTCCTGCGGGAAGATCGACACCGACGTCGGCACGGTGACGAAGGGTGGATTCGGTTCCGCCGCCTTCTGCCGAGCGTGCTCGACGTACAGGCGCATCGCCGACGCGATCGTGCCGGTCGCCCAGTAGATCGTCGCATTCGCCAGCAGCTGCTCCCGGCTGAGAGCGGACTCGACGTCGCCCTCGTACACAGTGAACGAGCGGCACATGTCGACGAGCCAGGCAAGCAGTCCGGCCGGGGAGTCATTCATCGCCACCGCATACGTGTGGGGTCGATGCGAGTTCACGGCAACGTGCTCGACGCGCCCGGTCGCGAGCGCGTGCTGCCAGTGGTCCAGCGACGCCTGCTCGAACTCGGTCAGCGTCTCGACCTCGCCGGGCGCGGGCGGCAGGCCCGTCGGCATCGTCACGTGCAGCGCGGTCAGCGATCCGCGGCGATCCGAGCGCGCGAGGTCAGTGAGGATGTTGGCCCCCCAGTCGCCACCCGCACCCGCGTAGCGGGGGTAGCCCAGGCCGTACATGAGGTCGTCGAAGGCTCGTGAGATACGCCGTGGACTCCACCCCTCCTCACGGGTCGGCCCGGAGAACCCGTACCCGGGGATCGACGGAGCGACGACATGGAAGGCCGGTGCATGCCGGGCGCCGTGCGCCTCGGGGTTGCTCAACGGGGCGATGCAGTCGATGAACTCGATGACCGAGCCCGGCCAGCCGTGGACCAGCAGGAGGGGGATCGCGTCAGGGCGCGGGGACGGCTGGTGGAACGCATGGATGCGCTGGCCGTCGATGGTGACCTCGACCTGACCGAAGGCGTTGAGCCGGTCCTGCACTGCGTACCAGTTGAAGCGCGTTGCCCACTCGTCGACCAGGCCCTTGAGGTATCCCAGATCCGTGCCCAGGCCCCAGCCGACATCCTCGTACTCCGCGGGCCACCGGGTGCGCAGCAGCCGCGCCCGGAGGTCCTCGATGACCTCCGCAGAGATCTCGACGCTCGAAGGACGCAGGTTCATGCTCGAACGGTAGCCGAGCCCCCGAGATCCGCACGGGTGCGTTCCGTCGCCGCGATCCGGACCGACCTGCCACACTGCCCGCGAGGTGAGCAGTGGACGACGGTCTGATCAGTGACGAGCAGCTGGCCAGCCTGCGCGCGTTCATCGCGCGCCATGCGGACATGCACGGCGAGGTCGTGTACGACGACGAGGACAGCTACTGCCACGTGGCAGTCCGCAATGACGCCGAGCGGGGCCTGCGCAGGATCGTTTCCGGGCCACGTGACTACGTCATCTACTCCGACACCGAGATCACGCCTCGAGAGGCGCTGGACCTCCTCGCACCGCTCATGGCCGAGCGCGGATGGGAGCTGCCCGCCTGACGCGACCGGTCGCTCACCCCAGTTGCATGACGAGTGCGTACGCCTCACGGGTCGCATGCAGCTGCCGTCTCGGGGCGTAGGCGTCACCCAGCACATGCACCGCGGGCACTCGCCCGTGCAACTGCTCGGCGAGGCCGCCGAGCGGGACGCCTCCGCAGGCGAGCACGACGGAGTCGATGCCCTCGATCACGTCCGGCAGCTGCGCATACACCGTGCGGGTGTGCACGATGCCCGGCTCGATTCGCGCAACCTGCAGCGAGGTCCGGATCCCGACGCCGCCGCGTTCCAGACGGGCGAGGATGCCACCGATCGAATACCTGCTGACGAGTGGCGCCGGGCCCGTCGTCGAGTACACGAGCGTGACGTCATGCCCTCGCTGCGCCAGGAAGTCCGCTACCGCCAGCGGGGGCATGTGATCGTCCTGCGCCACCACGACGATGCGACGGCCGACCTCGGCAGTCCCGGACAGGACGTCGCGGGAGTCGTGCACGAAGGGCAGGTCGTCACCCGGGATGCCGGGTCGTCGTGGGGACGTGCCGGTCGCGATGACGACGATGTCAGTGCCCGCTGCCGCGATGGTCTCGGCGTCGCCCGGGGTGTCGAGCAGAACGCGGACTCCGGCCTCCCGCAGGCGACGCTCCTGCCAGGCGAGGAAGACCGCGTAGGAGCCGTAGGTCGGTGCAGCGGACACGGTGCGCAGCAGCCCGCCGAGGCGGTCGGTCGCCTCCCACAGTTCGACGTCGTGCCCCCGCTCCGCCGCCAGGCCGGCGAACTCCATGCCCGCCGGCCCACCGCCGACGACGAGCACGCGGCGCGGGCGGGCGCTCGGCGGTGGCCAGGTCACAGCGCTCTCCTGACCGGCATGCGGATTGGTCGCGCAGGCGAAGCCGGTGCGCTCGACGACCGCGGTGCCGATGCACTCGTTACAGCCGGTGCACGGCCGGATGTCGCCTGCCCTCCCCTCAGCGGCCTTGAGCACCCACTCGTCGTCCGCGATCAGGCCGCGCGCGACGCCGACGATGTGGGCCTGGCCCGCCGCGATGACCTGCTCGGCGACGTCGGGCGTCGTCACGCGGCCGGTGTAGGCGATAGGCAGGTCGACCGCCTTCATGAACTCACCGGACATCTCGGCCCACGCCGCCGGCGGATAGACGTGGGACTGGACGTAGGACGGATCTCCCCAGTTGCTGCCCGCCACCAGGCTCAGGTAGTCGACCATCCCGGTGGCCTCCAGCCGCCGGGCGATCTCGATGCCCTCCGCCAGGTCGTAGCCTCCGGAGATCTCCTCGAACATGTTCAGGCGCACGCCCACGGTGTAGTCGTCACCGCACAGATCGCGGATCTCGCGGATGATCTCGGTGACGAAGCGCAGGCGGTTGTCCAGCGAGCCGCCGTACTCGTCATCCCGCCGGTTGGCGAACGGCGAGACGAACCACTCCATCAGATCGTCATGGTTGAGGTGCAGGTCCACGCCATCGGCTCCGGCACGCTGGGCGGCCGCTGCCGACCAGGCGAACTCCTGGACGTACCAGCGGATCTCCTCCCGGGTGAGCACGTGGGGCACCTGGTTGAGCACCGGTGAGCTCAGCGTCGCCGACGGCGCATTGGGCAGGCCACCCTGGCTCACGAGCTGCACGGTGGTGAAGGCCCCGGCCGCGTGGACGGTATCGGCGTAGGCCTGCATGCGCTCGTGGAAGACCGGCAGCCGGAAGTAGCCCTGGGTGCGCGCGCCGATCCCCACGGGCGTGAATCCGGGGATAAGCAGGTTGTCGATGTGCCCGGTGATGTTGACGACCCAGGCGACGCCGTTCTCGCAGCGGCGGCGGATGTAGGCGATGTTCTGCTCCGCCTGCTCCTCCGTTCCCCACAGCGGTCCGAGGGGCGCGGTGTGGGGGGGCATGAGGACGCGATTGCGGAGAGCCATCGTGCCGACCTGGATCGGCGTCAGCAGGTGGGGATAGGCGGTCACATGCATCCTTGAGTCGTCTAGATGACTGCAGGCATGTCTAGCACGTCGCGCCACTAGGGTGCACGTGTGCAGCCCGGGTCACGTCCCTTCCGGCAGGTCGACGTCTTCACCGCCGAGCCGCTGCTGGGCAATCCGGTCGCCGTCGTGCACGACGCCGACGGCATCGCGGACGGCACGATGCATGCTTTCACGGCCTGGACGAACCTCTCGGAGGCGACCTTCCTGCTGCCGCCGACGCATCCGGACGCCGACTACCGGGTGCGCATCTTCTGCCCGGGCAGGGAGCTGCCCTTCGCCGGCCACCCGACGCTCGGCACCGCGCACGCCTGGCTCGAGGCGGGCGGGGAGCCTCGGGGCACGGACATCGTGCAGGAGTGCGGGGTCGGGCTGGTCCGCATCCGCCGCGACGGACGTCGTCTCGCGTTCCAGGCACCGCCCCTGCGGCGCTCGGGGCCCCTGGACGAGACCGACGTGGACCGCATCGCCCGTGGCCTCCGTCTGCGCCGGGACGAGATCGTCGGCCACCAGTGGTGCGACAACGGCCCCGGGTGGCAGGCCGTGCTGCTGGAGTCCGCGGAGCGGGTCCTCGAGGTCGTTCCGGATCCGCAGATCCTCGCGGGCCTGGACGTTGGCGTCGTGGGTCCGCGCGAGTCCGGGGAGACCGACCTGGAGGTCCGCGCCTTCTTCCCCGGGAACTCCGGAGTCACCGAGGACCCGGTCACCGGTTCGCTCAATGCCGCACTGGCGCAGTGGCTGATCGGTGCAGGCCTGGCGCCTGAGCGCTACGTCGCAGCGCAGGGCACCGCGCTGGGCCGCGCCGGCCGCGTTCACGTGACAGCCGACGCCGATGGCATCTGGGTCGGAGGAGCATGCGTGACGGTCATGGACGGGGCCGTCAGGCTGGCGGAGCAGGCATGAGGCAGCTGCTGGACGCGGAGCAGATCACTGCGTTCTGCCGCGATCAGGCGGTGTGGCGATACGAGGACAGCAGCCTCGTGCGTGCAATCACCCTGCCGACCTTCCTCGAGGGCATCGCGCTCGTCGGTGCCGTTGCCCTGGTGGCGGAGGAGCTCGACCACCATCCCGACATCGACATCCGCTGGCGCACGGTGACCTTCCGGCTGTCCACGCACTCGGCCGGCGGCGTCACCGAGCTCGACCTCAACCTCGCACGGCGGATCGACGCGCTCGCCTGCGGGTGATCCCGAACAAGCCGACGGCAAGCCATCCGAGGACCATCTGCGGCAGGAAGAAGAACGCACGCCAGATGACGTCGGCCGCCACCGCCTGGTCGTATGTCGCCCCGAAGGCGACGAGCATGCCGATGAGGGCGGCATCGACTGTCCCGGCTCCCCCGGGCGCGAGCGGCACCGTGGTGAGCAGCAGGGCCACCGAGAAGGCGGCAAAGACCTCCAGGACCGTCACGCCCTCTGCTCCGACTCCGCGCAGTGCAGCGAGGATGACGAGCATGGGTGTCAGCTGCGCCAGGATGTTGGTGAGCGTGATCGGCAGCCAACGCCTGCCGACCATCTCGGCGGCGGTGTCATTGAACCCGACCACGGTCTCGACGACATTCGGCGGAGTGCGCTTGATGAACTCGAAGATGCCGCCGATCACACCCTGCGCGAAGTTGCCCACCCGCTCGGCATTCGTGCGACTGCGCAGGACGAAGGCGATGGCCACGATCGATACCAGGCACACGATCGACGCGACGATGATGATCGCGTCGATCGTGGAGCACGAGATCCCGCCGCAGCTCTCACCCGTCAGGGCACGTCGCTCGAAGATCCACAGCAGCAGGAGCGCGATGCCCGGCGCGCCGAAGGTCATCAGGTAGGTCCAGATCGCATCCGCCGCGACTGCGGCCGCGGCGAGACGCTGTGGTACCCCGTACTTGGCCAGAATCGCGTACTGGGTGCCTACCGCGATCGGACCGCCGCCGAAGGGGATCGTCGTCGAGATCGCGAACCCGCCCTGCCGGTCGACGAAGGCCGGTACATAGCCAAGCCCAGGGATTGCCGCCGGCGCGGTCAGCGGGTAGACGGCGATCGCGAGGATCGCCCCGGCGATGGCCGCGATCGTCCACCCCGTGGGCATGGACAGCGCGGCCTGGACTCCCTGCTCGAACCCGCCGAAGTTCTCCGCCATGTAGCGGAAGATGAAGTAGGCGAGGGCCAGGCCGACGACACCGAGGATGACCTTGGGCAGCCAGCTGCGCACGCCTCGGTGCCGTGGCTCCGCAGGATCAGCTGCGGCGGGCGCATCCGGGTCGGAGGAGATCACCCGGTGAGCCTCGCGCCTGCGACCCGGACTGTCCAGCACATCGGCTACACCTGCGTAGCCACTTCGGACAGGAAGGCTCCCACCTGCGGAATGACCACGTCGGGGCGCTCGACCTGCGGGATGTGCCCGCAATCAGGGACGATCAGGACTCGGCTGCGTCGGATACGCGACGAGAACTCGTCTGCATAGCCCACCGGGATGAGACGATCCTGCTCACCCCAGACGATGAGAGTGGGGGCGACAATGCGGTGCAGCCGCCGAACCAGTCCAGTGTCTGGAATGGGCCAGACAAACTTGGCGGTGCACCCCAGAGCCCACGTCAGGTTCGCGACGATGTCGGCCACCGCATCCGGATCGTCGGGAAGCTCGGTCATCGCTCGGGCACCTTCGCAGTCCAGATCATGGAAGAGGAGCGCTGCAAGTTCCTCCATTGGGAGCGTCGTCCAGTTCGCGATCGGCAGGTCCTCGCGCCACAGCCCGATCGGGTCCAGCAGCACCACGGCACTGGGCACGCCGGGAAATAGCGCCGCCAACTCCGCGGCGAGCATCCCGCCGAAGCTCTGGCCGACAAGCACCGGCCGGGTGATTCCCAGCGCACGGACGAGCTCCTCGTACGCAAGAAGCGCATCAAGCAGCGTCGGAAGCTTGTGAATCTCATAAGGAGCATTGGGGTCAGTGCCCGGGAATCGCGGGGCATAGACGGTGTAGCGCGTGGCGAGGTCCTCGATGAAACTGTCGAACTCAAGGCCGCCTGCCGGGTGCAGATACATGAGCGCGGGGCCCTCACCGACAATCGCGACGCTGAATGTCACGGTCCCGTCGAGGACGGTGAGCTGCTCCTCGCGCACGCCAGTCACGCGACCGTCGATCCACGATCCAGGGGTTGGTGGCGTGGCCGGCCGCCGAGGCGCTCCGGCCACCAGTGGTGCTCGAACCCGCTGTCGGCCCAGATCCCCCGAAGCGCAGGCGCGACCTCGGTCGCGAAGAGGGTGATGTTCTGCTCGACAAGATGACGCGGCAACGAGCCGAACCCCAGCATGGCGAGGATGTTGCCGACTCGGTTCTCCCGGCAGAACTCCACAAGCGTGTCACGCACTGTCTCGGGGCTGCCGATCACGACCGAGCCGTACTCCACTAGATCATCGAAGGTCGCGCTCTTGAGCGTGGCGAAGATGCCCAGGTCACCGGGGTCCTTGACGAGGGCCCGTACCCCATTGATGTCGGTCGCACCAGGCAGGTCCATGTACTCGGCGGGGATGGAGCCCAAGCCCTTGCGGAAGAAGTACTCCAGGTGCGGCGCGTAGTCCCGGCGCGCCTTGGCGTCCGTCTCGGCCACAGCGATGGTCTGCATGAAGCCGGCCCGATACGGATTCGCCTCGAAGCCGAGTGACTCGGCGAGCTCCCAGAACCGGCCGAAGACCCGCTGGCCCGTGACACGCTGGCCGAACCAGCCAAAGTAGTTGAAGCCAAAGTCCTGCTCAAGGGTGAAGCGCATGGTGCGCGGGGTTCCCGATCCGGGCATGAACACGGCGGGGCGAGGCTGCTGTAGCGGTCGAGGCCAGATGTTGACCGCCTGGTACTTGGAGTATGTCCCGTTCCAGGGGAAGGGATCGGGATCCGTCCACGCGCGCACGATGAGACTCAGATTCTCGTCAAACTGCCGGCGCATGTCGATTGGAGGCACCCCGTTGTTCATGCTCGCGTCGTAGCTGAGTCCGATGGGGAATCCGGCGACGAGCCGGCCCCCGGAGATGACATCGATCATCGCGTACTCCTCGGCGACCCTTAGCGGCTCGCGGGTCTTGCCGAGCGATCTGCCGAGTGGATAGATGGCGACCTCGAGACCCTCTGCTTCGGTGGCATAGGCGAGCGCCGAGGCGATGAGGTTCGGATTGGGGACCATGTCGTAGCTCGACTGCCCGTGTTCGGTCACGGACAGACCATCGAAACCCATCCGGGCTGCGTGCATGAGTTCGTCGAGATAGTCACGGTAGGAGTCGTATACGTGCTCCGGACTCGTGAGGGAATACGGGGTGCTCACGCACGAGCGGTGCCGCTGCTCGAAGTCCCCCGGAAGCTGTCGATAGGCGGCCTGGGAGAACAGGGAGATCTTCATGAGTGCCCCTCACCTCGGCAGGTGGGCACAGGCTACGGGGCGACTGCCTCAGCGGACCACCGGTTGAGGCCCACGATTTCAGCCGCGCAAGAAAGTCGGGCTGACAGGATTTGAACCTGCGACCCCTTGACCCCCAGTCAAGTGCGCTACCAAGCTGCGCTACAGCCCGCACCCGGACCCCATGAGGCGATCCGGCGCGAAGTGGACCCTACACGACCGGCTGAGGGGTGCCCTCGCGTGCCCGGTTGCGCGATGCGCTGCTCGCCCTAGCGTTCACGTATGCGCTGGTTGCCCGTTCTCGCCCTGACGCTGGCCGTCACCGCGTGCGGCACGCCTGCACCGAGTGCCGCTCCGACGGCATCTCCATCGGCGGAATCGCCTGCGCCATCGGCGGAGTCGCCCGAGGGGTCGCCCTCCGCGAGCGGGAGGCCGACCCCCACCGAGGAGCCGCCCTCCTGCTCCGACGAGGTGGCCACCGGCATCGAGGAGACGATCCGCGGCCAGCAGGACGCCTTCGCCCGTGGGGACTTCGCCGGGGCGCGCGCATTCGCCTCGCAGACGTTCCAGGCATCGGTCAGCGATGAGCAGTTCGCCGTGATCATCGACGAGTCCTACTCGTTCCTGCTCGACGATCCGCCGGTCGAGATCCTCGCGTGCGCGCAACGGGGCGACCTCGCCCAGGTGATCGTCCGGGTGTCCAGCTCGCCGGAGGTCGGCATGTCGTACCGCCTCGTGCTGGAAGAGCCCGGCTGGCGGATCGACGGGGCCACTGTGGTGGCCGAGCCGGAGACGGTCGCGGCGTAGTCCTGCGTCAGGGCTTCAGGTGGAACACGTGCGACCAGCCCCTCGCTCCGAGGTTGGTCGATACCGCGTAACCCCGCGCACCGTCGTAGGTGCCGGAGCCGCCGATGACCGGTCGGATGGTAGAGGAGTCGACCGCGAGGGTGGAGCCGGCTGACGGGTAGATGGACGTGCCGCCGATGACCAGCTGATTGGCCTCGTCGCCGACGACGAACACCAGGTTCGCCGTGCGCCACTCGGTGCCCGCCTGCTCGTCGATGGCGACCGTCGTGAGGGTGCCCGTCATGAACTGGCCGGCAGCGCTCTTCCCGTCGACCGTGGTGGGGGTGAACCAGGTGCGCACGGTGCCGAGGCCGGAGCCGAGGACCGCTGTGGGGGTGACGACCGGGTGCCAGACCTGGACGATGGTCGACTTCCGCTTCACCACGGGTGCCTCGGCCTGGGCAGCGGTCGCCGCTCCAGTCGCCAGGAGGGCGGCCGCGAGGACGCACGTGAGCAGGACGCGGAGGATGCGCATGGGGACCCCTTTCCGGGAACGGTCGCCCGAGGCTACCTCCGGGCTGCACCCACCCGGCACAGGGCCGTAGGTTGGGCGCGTGCGCGCGAGCCGGGTGGTGCTGCTGGTCCTCCTCGCCGTCGCCGTCGTGGGCGGCGCCTACGCGGTGGCGCGCATCGCAGCCGACCGTCAGGAGGCACAGCAGGTGCAGGCAGACCTCGACCCGTTCTACACGCCCCCGGACCCCATCCCCGGCGAGGTGGGCACCATCATCCGGCGCGAGCCCCTCGGTGTGGACGTCGAGGGCGGCACCGCCGAGCGCATGCTCTACGTCTCCGAGCGGCCGGACGGCACCCGCGCGGTGTCCGGCGGCATGCTGTTCCTGCCCGACGCCCCGGCGCCCGAGGGCGGCCGGCCGATCGTCGCCTGGGAGCACGGGACGCTGGGGATGGGCGATGCCTGCGTGCCCTCCCGCTCGGCCAATCCGCTCGGCGACATCGACACCTTCCTGACGCTGATGCTCAAGCAGGGCTGGATCGTCGTCGCGACGGACTACGTCGGCCTCGGCACGCCCGGCCCGAACCAGTACCTCATCGCGCAGTCCGAGGTCCGCGACGTCGTCAACTCCGTGCGCGCCGTGCGAACCATCCCCGAGGCCCGCGCCGGTGACCGCTACGTCACCTTCGGGCACTCGCAGGGCGGCCACGCCGCGATCTGGACCGGCCACCTCGGCCCCGAGTATGCGCCCGAGCTGACGCTCCTGGGGGTGGCTGCCGCCGCCCCGGCCCTGGACCTGCCCGAGATCGCCTCCGCGCAGTGGGACACCCCCGTCGGCTGGGTCATCGGCTCGGACCTGATCGAGTCTTGGCCGACCTACTACCCCGACCTGCCCGTCGACGCGATCCTGACGTCGGCGGGGATCCGGAACGAGGCCCGCCTCGCGACGGAGTGCATCAAGGCGGCCGCCCTCGAAGCGCTCATCCGCGAGAAGGCCGGCCAGCAGTTCTTCCGGACGAACCCCCTGGACGACCCGGCATGGCGGCGGGCCCTGGAGGAGCAGACGCCCCCACCCATGCCGGCGTCGATGCCGGTGTTCATCGCCCAGGGCACGACCGACGAGGTCGTCCTCCCCTGGCCCAACGCGATGGTGGCCGACCAGTGGTGCCGTGCCGGATCCACGCTCGCGATGCTGTGGTTGGGCGACGTGAACCACATGGCCGCCGCTCAGGTCGCCGGACCCTCGGCCTTCCAGTGGATCTTCCAGCGGTTCGCCGGCGCACCGGCGCAGAGCACCTGCGGCCTGCCCCTGCCGGTGGCACCCGTCGATCCGGATCCCGCCTAGTCCACGGCACCCCGGCACTCGACGCCGAAGGCATCGCTGGCGTACTTGATCTGGTCCCAGACCTCGGGCGGGAGCTCCTCGGCGACGACCCCGCCGTCCAGGCGGACCTCCAGGATGCGCTCGGCCGCCGCAGAGAGCAGATTCGCCGCCTCCGACAGGACCGCCCAGCGCTCGTCGAGCTCGGCGGCCCGAGCGCTGACATCCGCGCGCGTGCGCGCCGACGAGGCGAGTCCTCGCAGCAGACCCGGGTCGGCCTCGTCGGGATCGAAGTTCGGGGCCGAGGGAGCGGGTGCCGTGCATGCCTCCCGCGCGAGGTCGCGCGCCTGGCCGGTGGTGTCCGAGCACCCGGCCAGGGATGCGACGAGCGCGACCGACACCACGGCAAGCGCTCGGGTCACGATGTCAGCCCCGGCGGCGCGAGCGCTTCTCGCGCACCCGCATGACGATGCGGATCGGCGTGCCGGTGAACCCGAACTCCTCGCGCAGGCGTCGCTCGATGAAGCGCCGGTAGCCCGACTCGAGGAACCCGGTGGTGAACAGCGCGAAGGTCGGCGGCCCCGACTGCGCCTGGGCTCCGAAGAGGATGCGCGGCTGGCGCCCCCCGCGCAGCGGATGCGGGTGGGCGTCCTGCAGCGCCTTGAGGAACTGGTTG
Organism: Actinomycetota bacterium; assembly: GCA_017856385.1. Taxonomy (GTDB): domain Bacteria; phylum Actinomycetota; class Actinomycetes; order S36-B12; family S36-B12; genus UBA10649. The sequence goes on along the minus strand of JAFMFD010000019.1, from coordinate 15,685 downwards.
AGGCGCCCGGTCGAGATGCGGGTCTCCCAACCCTCGAGCGCGGCCTCGATCGCCGGGGTCAGCCGCTCCACATGCCGGCCCGTGCTCGCCGAGATGTTCACGCGGGGAGCCCACGGCACCTGCACGAGGTCCCGCGTGATCTCGCGCTCGAGGTAGTGGCGACGCTCCTCATCGGTGAGGTCCCACTTGTTGTAGGCGATGACGAGCGCACGGCCCGCCTCGATCACCATCGAGATGATGCGCACATCCTGCTCGCTCAGCGGCTCGGACGCATCAACCAGGACGACGGCGACCTCGGCCCGGTCGAGCGCCGCCTGCGTCCGCAGAGTGGCGTAGTACTCGTGGCCGCTGGCCTCCTTGCTGCGCCTGCGGATGCCCGCGGTATCGACGAACCACCACCACCTGCCCTTGAGCTCGATCAGCTCGTCGACGGGATCGACCGTGGTCCCCGCAACGTTGTCGACGACGACCCGCTCGCCCCCGGCGAGGGCGTTGAGCAGGGAGGACTTGCCTACGTTGGGGCGCCCCAGCAGGGCGACGCGACGGGGGCCCGCCTGGCGCGACAGGCCCGCTCCCTGCTCCGGGAGCATCGCGACCGCGGCATCGAGGAGGTCACCCGCCCGGCGCCCATGCAGGGCCGACACCGGATGCGGCTCGCCGAGGCCGAGCGACCACAGGGATGCCGCCTCCATCTCCGTCGCGGCATCATCGACCTTGTTGGCCACCAGCAGTACGGGCTTGCCCGCGCGCCGCAGCACTCCGACCACGGCCTCGTCGGTGTCCGTGGCACCGACCTGCGCATCGACGATGAACATCACCGCATCCGCGTCCGCGATGGCACGCTCCGCCTGCGCCGCGATCTGCGCGGCCATCCCCTTGGCCTTGCGGTCCCAGCCACCGGTGTCGATGAGGATGAAGCGGCGGCCGTTCCACTCCGCCTCGTAGGTCACGCGGTCCCGCGTCACGCCGGGCACGTCCTCGACGACGGCCTCACGTCGACCGATCATCCGATTGACCAGCGTGGACTTGCCGACGTTCGGGCGCCCCACCACCGCGAGGACGGGCAGCCCCGAGTGCTCCCCCGCAGGCCGCACCAGCTCGGCTAGATCGGCGTCTATGTCGCCGAACTCCAGGCGTGCCGCCGCCAGCGCGGCCTCGTAGTCCGCGTCCAGGTCCTCCTCGACCGCTGCCACATCCGAGGTCACCTGCGCGTCGATCCCCTCGGGCGCATCACCGTCGTCGTCGAACGCGATCCACTCGCTCATCCGGGGGTCGCCACCGGCAGCGTCCTCGCTCATTCGCTGCGCCCCGCTCGCACTGACGCGATGCGCTCGGCATCGGTCAGCGCCTGTCGCACCTGCTCGGCAACCCCTGCGCGCACACTCGCCCCTAGCGGGTCACCGGACACCTGAACCTCCACTGGATCGAAGTAGTAGACGTCGATCCGGCTGCGCGGGCGCGGCGGATCGGTGGGCACACGGCCGGACACCCCGAGCATCACGACCGGGATGAGCGGGGCACCCGTGGTGGCCAGCAGGTAGGCAGGATCCACAGTCGATCCCGTGAGGGCGACGGCCCGCTCGTCGGCTATGGCGGCGCGTGCCGCGTGCTGGGCGCCGATCGCCGTGGGCGCGTCCACGGGGATGACACCGGCCCGGGTCATCAATCCCTGACGCAGGGCCGCCATCATCGCCGCGTTCGCCAGCACGTGCACCGGCCGCGGCACGGTCGCATGCAGGACGGTCCCAGCAAGCAGGCCCTCGCAGCGCGTGACCAGGACTGCTGGTCCGCTGGTCCCGACGTGGTGCGCGCCATGGGCCTGCACCTTGTAGGTAAGGCGCATCGCCGTCGCAGCGATCGATCGCGCATGCGCAGCACCGCTCCATGACGGCATCACCTCCACGGTGGCGGTCATCGTGCACCGAGGGAGTCCACCATGCCGACCAGCGTGTCGACGGTCTCGTCGAGCGTGAGGGTCGTCGTGTCGAGCAGCAGGGCATCGGCGGACTGCGTCAACGGGGACGCCTCCCGCGAGGAGTCCTTGGCGTCGCGCTCGAGCAGCGCGGTCTCCGTGGCCCGCACGTCCGCATGACCACTGCCCTGCTCCGCGTCCTGACGGGCCCTGCGCTGGGCCCGCACCGCTGGGTCGGCGGTGACGTAGACCTTGAGGTCCGCGTCCGGCAGCACGACCGTGGTGATGTCACGGCCCTCGACGACGATCCCGGCGCCGACTGCGCGGGCAGACTCCACCTCAGCGCGCTGCATCGCCACCAGGAGATCGCGCACGGCGGGCACAGCACTCACCGCACTGACCGCCGCCGTGACCTCCGGCCCGCGGATGGGGCCGGACACGTCGACGGATCCCACGTGGATCGTCGGTGCATCCGGATCGGTGCCGCTGCTCATCACGACGCGGGCGGCCGCCTGCGCCACGGCATGGGGGTCGTCAACGTCGACGCCGTCCGTCAGGAGCGCCCAGGTCATCGCCCGGTACATGGCCCCGGTGTCGAGGTAGCGGAGCCCGCAGCGCCTGGCCACCGCCCGGCACACGCTGGACTTGCCGGATCCGGCGGGGCCGTCCACGGCGATCACGGGCATTCGGTCACCCTATCCGCCGGATCCCTCAGCCCCGGACGTCGAAGTCCCGCGCGCGCAGAGTCTCGATCATGGCGTCACCCGACTCCGGGCGAACGGACAGGCCGACGAGGCCACTGGGGCGCCCCAGCACGTGCTCGATACGGATGTCCTCCAGGTTGATCCCTGCCTCGGCCACCGCTGTGAACAGGCGCCCCAGCTCTCCGGGGCGGTCGGCGATCTGCACGAGGACCTCGCGGTAGGACGACGGGGCCGCACCGTGCTTGCCCGGGATGCGCGCCTGGCCGTTGACGCCGTCGACGAGCAGGTCCGCCACCGCGGACTCCTCGACGAGCTCCCCCGACGCCGTGCGCCGCAGGGCCGCCGCCGTGCGGTCGAGTGTTGCCGCGATTCGGTCGAGGACATCGGCGACCGGACCGGCATTGGACACCAGGATGTCGGTCCACAGGGCGGTGTTGGACGCGGCGATACGGGTCATATCGCGCAGGCCCTGCCCGGCGATGCGCACCGCGTCCGGGTCCGCCGGGCAGAGCTGGCCGGCGAGGGCGCTGGAGAGCACCTGCGGGGCGTGGGACACCAGGGCCACGGCGTCGTCGTGCTCCCGCACGCCCATCTCGACCGGCTGGGCGCCGCAGGAGGTGATCAGGCGGTGCACGTTGCGCACGTGCTCGATACCCGACTCGGGCAGGGGCGTGACCACCCAGATGCGGTCATCGAGCAGGCTGGCCAGGGCGCCGGCAGCACCGGACACCTCGCGCCCGGCCATCGGGTGGCCGCCCACGAGCCGGGAGGGGTCGGCACCGAGGGCGCGCGCCTCGGCGAGGACCGACTCCTTGACCGACGTGACATCGGTGAGGGTCGCCGCGGGCCACTGGGCCGACGCCTCGGCCAGGACCGTGCCTGCGCGACGCGGAGGGACGGCGACGACGACGATCGCGGGAACGTCACCATCCGTCAGCGGACGTCCCGCGCCAGCGGCCACGGCGATGTCGAGATTGGCCTGGTCGACGTCGGAGAGCAGCACCTGCGCGCCGGCCCGGGTCAGCGCCAGAGCGACGGACGTGCCGATCAGCCCCGAGCCGACCACCAGAATCGGCTCCGGCAGCAGGTGGGGGGCAGCGCTCACTTCGCCAGGTCCTGCCGCAGGACCTCGGCGCCGCGCAGGTACACGTGCTGCACCGATGCCCGCGGGACGTCGAGGTCGGCGTGGATGAGCACCCGGACCGTCCGCGCAAGGCCGCCCGCGACGTCCATCTCCTGGGCGCACAGCAGGGGCACGTCCACCAGGCCGAACTCGCGGGCACCGACGGCCGGGAAGGCGCTGGTGAGGTCCGGGGTGCCGGTCAGGATCACGCTCACCAGGCTCTCCTGGTCGACCCCATTGCGCTCCAGCATGGCACCGAGGAGCTCGACCACGGCCGCCTTCATCTCATCCGCGTCATCCGCCGACAGGCAGGTGGCGCCACGAATCGCGCGCATGGTCATGCCCGCAGCGTACCGATCGCTACAGGCCCACGGCCGTGTAGAGGGAGCGCAGCTCCGGGCCGGAGATCTCGCGCACGACACCGGGCCGCTGCTGGCCGAGGTGGACGGGGCCGACCCTCGTGCGCACGAGGTCGAGCACCGGGTGGCCCACCGCGTCCATCATCCGGCGCACGATGCGGTTGCGACCCTCATGGATCACCAGCTCGACCATCGCCCGGTCGGGCAGCTGCTGCACCACGCGCGCCGCGTCGCATCGGGCGGTGCCGTCATCGAGCTCGACACCCGCGCGCAGCGCGCGCAGCACGGGCGGCCCCACCGTGCCGGTGACGGTGGCGAGGTAGGTCTTGTCAACCTCGTAGGAGGGATGACCGAGGCGATGGGCGAGTTCCCCGTCGTTCGTCAGAATGAGCAGGCCCTCGGTGTCGCTGTCGAGCCGCCCGACGTGGAAGAGCCGCTCGCGTCGACCGGCCAGGTAGTCACCGACGCACGGGCGGCCCTGCTCGTCGGCCATCGTCGTCACGACGCCGCGCGGCTTGTTGAAGGCATACACCGCAAGTCCCGGCGCGGTGGGCACTCTCTCGCCGTCGACACGGATGACGGCGACGCGCGGGTCCACGCGCACACCCTGCTCGGTGACGCGGCGCCCGTCGACCTCCACGCGACCCTGGGCGATCAGCTCCTCGCAGGCGCGGCGGCTGCCGAGCCCGGCGGAGGCGAGCACCTTCTGCAGCCGGATGAGCCCTTCCGGCTCATGATCCGCGCCCGCGTCGCGCCCGGACTCCACCGTCACTCGGAGACGTCGACGGTGCCGAGGACGTCCTCGAGGTCGGCGAGGTCGGGCAGGTGCTCGGCGAGCGGGGGAAGCTCGTCGAGCGAGGAGATCCCCATGCGCTCCAGGAAGTGTGGCGTGGTGATGTACAGGTGGGCGCCCGACTCGCCATCCGAGCCGGCCTCCGCAATGAGCCCGCGGGTGAGCAGCGTGCGGATCACGCCGTCGACATTGACACCGCGCACGGCACTGATGCGCCCGCGGGTGATGGGCTGGCGGTAGGCGATGACGGCGAGTGTCTCCAGCGAGGCCTGCGTCAGCCGGGCCTGCTGGCCGTCGAGGACGAACCGCTCGACGACCGGCGAGCACTCCGCACGCGTGTAGTACCGCCACCCGCCCGCGACTTCCCGCAGGTCGAAGCCGCGCATCTGCTCGGTGTACTCCGCCGACAGCCGCTGCAGCTCCTCCGTGACGTCGTCCGGCTGGGACCGCACCGCCGCCGCGAGCTCCATCACGCCCATCGGCTCGTCCGCGAGCATCAGCAGCGCCTCGAGCGCGGCGGACAGCGACGGCGCGCCCGGCCCGTCGGCGGCCGCCTCGTCGACGGCCTCCTCAACGGCCTCGGACACTTCCTCGACCTGCTCGTCCATCGGTGCGTCACCCATCGCTCGGCTCCTCCTGCCCGTCCATCGACGCGTCCCCGGTATCACCGTCGTCACCGGAGTCAGCCGGGTCGACAACCCGGTCGACCTCGCGCTCGACATCGAATTCGTCGTTCACCATGACATCGCTGTCGTCGTCGCCGGTCCACCGCACCGTCAGATCGCCGAGGGGGGCGAGCTGATCGAACGCGACGACCTGCTCGCGATAGAGCTCCAGCAGCGCGAGGAACCGGCCGACCACCAGCAGCACTGAGTCGCAGTCGGAGACCAGCGCCCGGAAGGTCGCCGTCCGCTGCCGGCGGAGCCGCTCGACGATGATGCCCGCCTGCTCGCGCACGCTCACACGAGGCACGTGCAGGTGGCTCACCGACACCTGCTCGACGACCTTGGGTGCCAGGGCCCGTGCCGCGAGAGCCGCGAACTGGTCCGGGCCGATCTCGATGAGGACCTCGGGCAGGAGCGCCGCGAACTGCGGCTCGAGGCTGACCGACCGGGGGAAGCGCCGGGCGGCATGCGCCATCCGCTCGGCGAACAGGACCGTGACCTCTTTGTAGGCCCGGTACTGCAGCAGCCGGGCGAACAGCAGGTCGCGCGCCTCGAGCAGCGCGAGGTCCTCCTCGTCCTCGACTTCGCCCGACGGAAGCAGCCGTGCGGCCTTGAGGTCCAGCAGTGTGGCGGCGACCACGAGGAAGCCGCTGGCCTCGTCGAGGTCCCACTCCGAGCCCTGCGCGCGGATATACGCGATGAACTCGTCGGTGACCTGGTGCAGGGCAAGCTCGGTCACCTCGAGCTTGTGCTTGGAGATCAGTTGGAGCAGCAGGTCGAACGGCCCCTCGAACTGCTCGACCTTGACAGAGAAACCGGAGCGCTCCTCGCCGGCCTCGAGGCCTTCCGTCGGCGCAGCGGTGCCCGTGGGCGACGTCACCGGGCCAGGACCTCCCGGGCCAACTGACGGTAGGCCACGGCTCCCTCGCTCGACGGTGCGAACGACGTGATGGGCTCACCGGCGACAGCCGCGTCGGGGAACTTGACCGTGCGATTGATGACGGTGGTGAACACGGCATCGCCGAAGGCACCGCGGACTGTCTGCAGCACCTCGCGGCTGTGCAGCGTGCGCGGGTCGTACATCGTGGCCAGCACGCCGATGATGCGGAGCCCGGGGTTCAGGCGGCTGATCACCTTGTCGATGGTGTCCTTGAGCAGGGCGACCCCGCGGAGCGCGAAGTACTCCGTCTCCATCGGGATGATCACGCCCTCGCTCGCGGTCAGGGCATTGACGGTGAGCAGGCCGAGTGAGGGCTGGCAGTCGATGAGCACAACGTCGTAGTCCGCGATGATCGGGGCGAGAGCACGGGCCAGCGCATGCTCCCGGCCGACCTCGCTGACCAGCTGCACCTCAGCCGCCGAGAGGTCGATGTTGCTCGGCAGCAGGTCCAGGCCCTCGACTTCCGTCGCGATGATCGCGTCGCGGATCGGGCAGTTCGGGTCGGTGAGGACGTCGTACACCGTGCGGGTCAGCTCGTAGGCGTTGATGCCGAGGGCCACCGACAGGGCGCCCTGGGGGTCGAAGTCGACGAGCAGGACGCGGCGGCCGTAGCCCGCGAGGGCGGCCCCGAGGCTGACGGTCGACGTGGTCTTACCGACGCCGCCCTTCTGGTTGACCATCGAGATGATCCGGGCCGGTCCGTGCGACGTCAGTGGCGCCGGCTCGGGGATCTCGATCGCGGACTCGGTTGCGGACGCGGAGTCAGGGCCCTGCTCGTCCATGTGCCGTCCCCTCGCTCCCGGGCCCGCGTGCACGGGCATCAGGCGGCACGACCGACGCCGGCCCGACCACGTGAGCCTACCCGCCCTGAGGTCCCCGGCAGGGGAGCACCGCCGAGGCCCGGGCGCTCATCGGGCCCGTGGATGGCTCTCGGCGTAGACCTGGCGCAGCGTGTCCACCGTGACGAGCGTGTAGACCTGCGTCGTCGTCACCGAGGCGTGGCCGAGCAGCTCCTGCACCACACGGACGTCGGCGCCGTTCTGCAGCAGGTGGGTCGCGAAGCTGTGCCGCAGGGTGTGCGGGCCCACGCGCCCCGGCAGGTGGGCACGGTCGGCGGACTGCCGGAGCACCTGGTAGGCGCTCTGCCGCGACATCGGCCGGCCCCGGGAGTTCAGGAACAGCCGCGGCGTCCCGGTCCCGTGCGCCGCGAGCGCCGGCCGGGCCCTGACCAGGTACGCCTCGATCGCGCCCACCGCGAAGTCCCCGAGCGGCAGGAGCCGCTGCTTGCTGCCCTTGCCCGTGACCACGACCGTGCGCCCCCCAAGGTCCAGGTCGTCCACCGCAAGGCCCACCGCCTCGGAGATCCGGGCGCCCGTGCCGTAGAGAAGCTCGACAAGGGCGCGGTCGCGGACGCCCTCGACCGTCGACGGGTCACCCGCGCAGTCGATCAAGGCAGCGACCTCCTCGTAGGCGAGCGCCTTGGGCAGACGCTTGGGCAGCGCGGGCGGGCGCACGTGGGCCGCGGGGTCCCCCGCCGCCATGCCCTCCCGCGCGGCGAAGCGGTGGAACGAGCGCACCGAGACGACCGCCCGAGCAGCGCTCGCAGCGCTCAGTCCCGCGGCGCCCAGCGACGCCGCGTAGTCCGCGACGTCGTTCTCGACGATGTCGTCGACCTGCACGAGGCCGCGCGCATCGCACCACGCGAGGTATCGATCGAGGTCGCGCCGATACGCGGCCACCGTGTTCGGCGATAGGCCGCGCTCGATCTCGACATGCGCGAGGTAGCCGAAGCTCGCCTCCGTCAGCGCGGTCAGGCGAGGACCTCCGCAACCGGGGTGAAGGGGATCCCGAACGCCTCCGCCACCGCGGAGTACGTCACCGCACCCGCGTGCACGTTCAGCCCGAGCGCGAGGGCTGGATCGCGGCGCAGCGCCGCCAGCCAGCCGTGGTCGGCAAGCGCGACCGCATAGGGAAGCGTGACGTTGGTGAGTGCATAGGTGGACGTGTGCGGCACGGCGCCGGGCATGTTCGCGACGCAGTAGAACAACGTGTCGTGGACCGGGTAGGTCGGATCGGCGTGGGTCGTCGGGCGCGAGTCCTCGAAGCATCCACCCTGGTCGATCGCGATGTCGACGAGCACGGCACCGGGCTTCATGCGCGAGACGAGGTCGTTGCTGACGAGGCGGGGCGCCTTCGCCCCCGGTACGAGAACGGCACCGATCACCATGTCGGCGTCGCGCACCGTGCGCTCGATCTCGAAGGCGTTGGACGCGATCGTCTGCATGTGGCCCTGGTAGATGGCGTCGACCTGGCGCAGTCGCGCGATGTTGGAGTCGAGCAGGAGTACCTCCGCCTGCATGCCCAGGGCAATGGCCGCCGCGTTCTGCCCGGCGACGCCCGCACCGATGACGACGACCTTCGCGGCGTGCACCCCGGAGACCCCGCCCATCAGGACGCCGCGACCGCCATTGGCCCGCATGAGCGCATGTGCCCCCACCTGCGGCGCCAGGCGCCCGGCGACCTCCGACATCGGCGCGAGCAATGGCAGCGAATGGTCGGGCAGTTCCACGGTCTCGTAGGCGATGGCGGTGACGCCACGGGCCATCAGCTCCTCGGTGAGCCGCCGGTCGGCTGCGAGGTGCAGGTACGTGAAGATCACCTGACCCGGTCGCATGCGGTGGTACTCCGGCTCGATCGGCTCCTTGACCTTCAAGATCAGCTCGGCGTCGGCCCACACATCGTCCGCGGTGGGCAGGATCACTGCGCCGGCCGCCCGGTAGTCGTCGTCCGGGATCGACGAACCGACGCCCGCCTCATGCTCGATCACCACGTCATGACCATGACGCACGAGCTCCATGACTCCGGCCGGCGTGATCGCGACGCGGTACTCGTTGTTCTTGATCTCCTTGGGAACTCCCACGCGCATGTGCGGTCCTTTCGCCGACCGGTCGCCCCGCTCGGCACCAGACTAGGTGGAAGTCAGCGGCCGTGAGGGCGCGGAACACGCACGCGCCCCGTCCGCAGGAGTCGCTCCCGCGCCTCCCATGGGACGTCCGCGGGCCGCAGCGCGTCCCACCCCCGGTCACGTGCTGCCCACGCGGCCAGCACGCCCGACACCGCGGTCGGGCTGCCGATCCGGCCCGCCAGCACCAAGTCGCGCGCCTCGTCCAGCGGGACCCAGGCCCGGGGCAGGTGGGCCTCCTCGGCCTCACCGGTGTGGATGCGCCCGTTGGCCAGCGGCTCGAGGTCACGGGCCAGGAAGATGCGGATGGCCTCGGACATGCCGCCGGGCGACAGGTACATGTCGAGCAGCACGTGCCAGTCCCCCGCTCGGTAGCCCGCCTCCTCCGCGAGCTCGCGCTGCGCGGTCTGCCAGCCGGTCTCGTCGAGGGTGTCCATCAGACCGGCGGGCGGCTCGAACAGCAGCCTGCCCACCGGGTGCCGGTACTGACGGATGAGCAGCACCCGCTCGCGCTCGTCAAGAGCGATGACGGCGACAGCACCGGGGTGCACGATGACGTCGCGACGGGCCGTCATGCCGGCGAAATCGACATCCTCCGAGACCACAGACCAGATGCGACCGTCGAACTCGACCACGCGGTTGCTCGCCGAGTAGGGCTCACCGGAGTCCTCGACCGGACCGTCCCACTCCTCACTCACGGGACCACCGCGCTCCCGCGAGCATGCCCGGATGCGATGCCCGCGAGGTCATCCCTGGGCGAGGGCTTCGCGCTCGCTGGCCACACGCTCGAGGGCCGCTGCGATGAGGCCGGCGAACAGCGGGTGCGCCTTCGTCGGCCGCGAGCGGAACTCCGGGTGTGCCTGGGTGCCGACGTAGTACGGGTGGACGTCGGCCGGCAGTTCGACGAACTCGACCAGGCGGCCATCCGGCGAGGTCCCGGAGAACGACAGGCCGGCCTGCTCGAGTTGCGGCCGGTAGGCGTTGGCTACCTCGAAGCGGTGACGGTGCCGCTCGTCCACGTACGGGACGCCGTACACGCGGGCGACCTGCGACCCCTCCTGCAGTTTGGCCGGGTACAGCCCCAGGCGCATCGTTCCGCCCATGTCGCGGTCACCCGACACCACATCACGCTGGTCGGCCATGGTGGCGACGACCGGGTGCGGCGTGGACTCGTCGAACTCGACCGAGTTGGCTCCCTCCAGTCCCACCACCGACCGCGCGTACTCGATGACCATGCACTGCAGTCCGAGGCAGAGCCCGAGAGTGGGCAGCCCGGTCTCGCGGGCGTACGTCAGGGCCCCGAGCTTGCCCTCGATGCCGCGCACACCGAAGCCGCCGGGGACGCAGATGCCGTCGAGGTCGCTGAGGTTGCGCGCCGCACCCTCGGGTGTCGCGCACTCATCGCTTGACACCCACCGGATGTTCACGCGGCAGTCCTGGCTGAACCCGCCGGCGCGGATCGCCTCGGTGACCGAGAGGTAGGCATCCGGCAGGTCGATGTACTTGCCGACGAGGCCGATCGTGACCTCGTTGGCCGGATGGTGGACGCGGCGCAGCAGCTCATCCCAGTCGGTCCAGTCCACGTCGCGGAAGGGCAGGTCGAGGCGACGCACGACATAGGCATCGAGCCCCTCGCGGTGCAGCACCTTGGGGATGTCGTAGATGCTCGGTGCGTCGACGGCAGCCACCACCGCCTCGGCGTCCACGTCGCACATCAACGAGATCTTGCGCTTGATGGACGACGGGACCTCGCGGTCGGCGCGCAGCACGATCGCATCCGGCTGGATGCCGATGCTGCGCAGCGACGCGACCGAGTGCTGGGTGGGCTTGGTCTTCAGCTCACCGGACGGGCCGATGTACGGAAGCAGCGACACGTGCAGGAAGAAGACGTTCTCGCGGCCGACCTCGTGACGCACCTGGCGCACGGCCTCGAGGAAGGGCAGCGACTCGATGTCGCCGACCGTGCCGCCGACCTCGGTGATCACGATGTCGACCTCGGGCCCGGCCATGCGCCGGATGCGGCTCTTGATCTCATTCGTGATGTGCGGGATGACCTGCACGGTGTCGCCGAGGTACTCCCCGCGACGCTCCTTGGCGATGACCGTCGAGTACACCTGACCGGTGGTGACGTTGGCCGAGCCGTGCAGGTCGGTGTCGAGGAATCGCTCGTAGTGGCCGATGTCGAGGTCGGTCTCGGCGCCATCGTCGGTGACGAACACCTCGCCGTGCTCGAACGGGTTCATCGTGCCCGGATCGACGTTGAGGTACGGGTCGAGCTTCTGCATCGTGACCCGCAGGCCGCGTGCCTTCAGCAGGTTTCCGAGCGACGAGGCGGTGAGCCCCTTGCCGAGAGAGGAGGCGACGCCCCCGGTGACGAACAGGTGCTTGGTGGTCGCCTTGTCCATGGATGATCAGACTATCAGCGGGACAACGGTGCTCATCGTGCAGTGCGCTCGGCCTCGGCGAGTTGCAGCAGCTCGCTCGCATGCTGGGCCCCGGACCTGCTGTTCTCCAGCCCGGACAGCATCCGGACCAGCTCCCGGACGCGCTCGGGACCGTCGACGACGGTGACGCTGGACGCCGTGACCTGCCCGGCGGAGTCCTTGCTCACGACGATGTGCGAGTCCGCGAAGGCCGCCACCTGGGGCAGGTGAGTCACCACCACCACCTGGGCCGACCGTGCGAGCCGAGCCAGCCGGCGCCCCACCTCGACCGCCACGCGGCCGCCGATCCCGGCGTCGACCTCGTCGAACACGAAGGTGGGCGTGCTGTCGACGTCAGCGAGGACGACCTCGATCGCGAGCATCACGCGCGACAGTTCCCCGCCGGAGGCGCCGGCGCCCAGGGGCCGCGGCTCACTGCCCGGATGCGGCGCCAGGAGCATGGTGATGGTGTCGGCCCCGCTCGAGGTGAGGTCGGCGAGATCGTCGACGCTGTCGACCTCGATGCGGACCTCGGCATCGGGCATCGCCAGGTCGCTCAGCTCGGCGGTGACCCGCTCGGCCAGGGTCCGCGCCGCGGCCCGTCGGGCCTTCGTGAGGGCAGCCGCCCGCGTGCGGACCTGCCCGGACAGCTCCTCGACCCGGCGCTCGAGCTCGTCGAGCCGCTCGTCGGTGCCGTCGACCTCAGCCACCGTCTGCTCCGCCGCCTGCCACCAGGCGAGCACGTCGTCCAACTCGGGGCCGTAGCGACGCTTGAGCTCACCGAGGCGGTGCCGGCGCTCCTCGACCTCGGCCTGCCGCGCGGGGTCGGCGTCGAGCGCAGCCGCGTACGCGGCGACCTCGGCAGCGAGGGCCCCCACCCGGTCGGCCACCTCCTGCGCGGTGCGCACCAGATCGGCCGCCCGCTCGTCCAGGGCCGCCGCCCGATCCAGGTCCCGACGCACGCGGGCGAGGAGCTCGCTCACGGCAGGGCCCTCCGAGTCTCCCCCCGCGAGGGCGGCATGCGCGGCGCCCATCGCCTCGAGCAGGTCGGTCGCATGGCCGAGCGCGGCCGACTGCTGCTTCAGGAGCAGGTCCTCCCCCGCCTGCGGCTGGACGGCGGCGATCTCGTCGATACCGTGGCGCAGCAGGGCAGCCTCGCGCTCACGCTCCTGACGCTGGCCGAGGAGCCGGGCGCGCTCCTGCTCGACGGAGCGCAGCTCGGCGAGTGCCTGCGCGAACGCGGTGCGCCCGGCCAGGTGCTGCTCCCCGGCGAAGCGGTCCAGCAGGTCGCGCTGGCTCGACCGCTCGCGCAGCCGCAGCTGGTCGGACTGCCCGTGCACGGTGACCAGGCGCTCCGCGACAGCCCCCAGGGCCGACGCCGGCACCGACCGTCCGCCGACGAAGGCCCGGCTGCGCCCAGCGCCGCCGACGGTACGGCCGAGGGTGAGCAGCACCCGCCCGTCGGCCGCCTGGTCGATCCGGCCGCCGAGCTCGTCCACCTCGGCGAGCACCGAGGAGCCCGCGGGCAGCAGCCACAGCCCGTCCGCGTCAGCGCGGTCCGCCCCCGCACGTACCGCCCCCGGGTCGGCCCGGGTGCCGAGGATCAGGCCCAGGCCGGTGAGCACCATGGTCTTGCCGGCACCGGTCTCGCCGGTGAGCACGGTCAGCCCCGGACCGAGCGGGATCGTCGCCTCGTCGATGACGCCGAGGGCACGGATCCGCAGCTCCTCGATCATGGGGCCTCCGAGCGCCGTCCCCGCCAGCCGTCGACCGGCAGTGCGAACTTGGCCACGAGCCGGTCGGTGAAGGGCGCCCTGGTGACCCGGGCGAAGCGCACCGGTCGCGGGTCCTGCCGCACCTCGATGCGACTGCCACCCGCGACGTCGAGGGTGCGGCGCCCATCGGCCGAGAGGACGGCCGGGCCGAGCTCGCCGAGGTCGAGCGCGACGACGCTGGTCGGGGACACGACGAGCGGGCGCGCGAACAGCGCGTGCGCGCTGAGCGGCACGACGAGCATCGCCGACACCTCCGGCCACACCACCGGACCGCCGGCCGAGAAGGCGTAGGCGGTTGACCCCGTGGGCGTGGCGCACACGACGCCGTCGCACCCCCACCGTGAGAGGGGACGGTCGTCGACCTCGACGAGCACGTCGATCATGCGGGCTCGTGCCTGCTTCTCGACCGCCACCTCGTTCATCGCCCACGTGCGATGCAGCACACGGCCCCCGGACAGGACGGTGATGTCCAGGGTCATCCGCTCCTCGGCGACCCAGCGCCCCTGCACGACGGCGTCGACGACGTCGGCGAGCGCCTCCGGCTCGGCCTCGGCGAGGAACCCGACATGACCGAGGTTGACGCCGAACAGCGGGGTGCCGCTGGCACGCGCCCGCTCGGCCGCCCGCAGCACCGTGCCGTCGCCGCCGAGGACGATGACGATGTCGACGTCGTCGGCCGCATGCTCGTCGGACGGGACCACCGTGACAAGGCCGTCGGCCAGCGGGCCAGTGCGATCGATCTCGGCGGCATCCTCGTCGGACAGCACGATGGTCACACCGTGTGCCGCGAGGGCGCTGGCGACGGTGGCGAGGGCGGCACGCGCCTCGTCGGCCCGGGGGTTGACGACCAGGAGCACGCGTCGCGTGGACTGGCTCATGGCGGCCCCTCCCGGACGGCGACCTCGATCGCGGACTGCAGTCCCGGACCGGTGAGCACCGGGATGCCGGGCTCCATCCTGTCGGGTGTCGGCAGGCGCAGCCACAGGAAGTACTCGACATTCCCCTTGGGTCCCGGCAGCGGGCTGGCCGTCACGCCCAGCACCAGCAGCCCGGCGGCCTCGGCCGCCGCGGCCACGGCGCTCACGGCCGACGCACGCAGCCCCGGATCGCGCACGACTCCGTCACCGATCGACTCCCGGCCGACCTCGAACTGCGGCTTGACCATCAGGAGCAGGTCCGCACCAGGGCACGCCACGGCCTGCAGGGCCGGCAGCACCGTCACCAGCGAGATGAACGACAGGTCCGCCACCACGAGCTCCGGCCGCCAGGGCAGCGCCTCGACGGTCAGGCCCCGCACGTTCGTCCGCTCGAGCACGACGACGCGATCGTCGGAGCGCAGTGGCCACGCCAGCTGCCCGTACCCGACGTCCACCGCAAGCACTCGTGCAGCACCGGCCTCGAGCAGGACCTGGGTGAAGCCGCCGGTCGAGGCACCGGCATCGAGGCAGTCCCGCCCGGCCACGCGCACCTCGGGGAATGCCGCCAGCGCACCGAGGAGCTTGTGCGCCCCCCGGGAGACGTAGCCGTCGTCGACGGTCGCCGTGACCACGATCGCGTCCGCCATCTCGACCTGGGTCGCCGCCTTGCCGGCCATCTGCCCGCCCACCGTCACCGCGCCGGCGTCGATCAGCTCGCGGGCCTGCTCGCGCGATCGGGCCAGGCCGCGTCGCACGAGCTCGGCGTCCAGTCGACGTCGGCTCATCGGCGCCGGTCAGGACGAGGTGTCGAGATTGCTCAGGGCGTCACGCAGCCGCTCGTGGACCTCGGCGTACACCGGGGCGTGCTGGTGGACGTCGTCCGGATCGAGGCGGGTCAGCTCGTCGAGCGCCTCATCGACCCGGGGCTCGCCGGTCGGCTCCCATACCGGGAGCACGAGGTCAACGGCGGGCTGCTCGACCTCCTCCAGGACGAGCAGCTCCTCCTCGAGGTCACCATCGAGCTCGGTGTCGAGCTCGACCGGACCGCCCTCCACGATGTCGCTCATGCCTGCGGCTCCACGATGACCTTCTTCTTCTTGGCCGGCTCGGTC
>JAFMFD010000079.1 GCA_017856385.1 Actinomycetota bacterium | reverse complement strand
GAAGATGCCAGCCCGATGAAGATGCCAGCCCGATGAAGATGCCAGCCCGATGAAGATGCCAGCCCGATGAAGGAGGCGCCATGATGCCGGTCGTCCTGCCGGTCAACCAGTTCGACCACTTCTACCGCGGCGGCGATCGGATCGGCGCCCTGCGCCACGGACCGGGCGGACCCCAGCGACCCGAGGAGTGGATCGGCTCGACGACCGCGCGGTTCGGCCAGGCCCCTCAGGGGTTCAGCCGGCTGCCGGACGGGCGGCTGCTGATCGAGGCGGTGGAGGCGGACCCTCACGCCTGGCTCGGCCCGGACCATGTGGCCCGCTACGGGACGAGCACGGAGGTGCTCATCAAGCTGCTCGACCTCGACCAGCGCCTTCCCGTGCACCTGCATCCCGATCGCGAGTTCTCGCGCACGCACCTCGGTCTCGCGCACGGCAAGACTGAGGCCTGGTACGTGCTGGATGCACCCGAGGGCGGTGAGGTGGGCGTCGGATTCGCCGAACCGGTTTCACGGGCCCAAGTCGCGGCATGGGTCGATGCGGAGGACTCCGAGGCACTCCTCGGTGCGCTGCGCCGACGGGTCGTGCGCCCGGGCGACGCGATGCTCGTGCCCGCCGGCCTGCCGCACACGGTGGCCGCAGGCGTGTTCGTCCTCGAGCTGCAGGAGCCCACCGACCTGTCGATCCTGCTGGAGTGGCAGGGGTTCGCCGTGGACGGCCGGAAGGACGGCCACCTCGACCTGGGCTTCGACACCGTGCTGCAGGCCGTGGACCTGGCGGCTGTGTCGGAGTCCGACCTCGACCGCCTTGTGCTGCCGCGCGAGCAGATCGAGGGCGAGGGCCTGCACTCGGCCATGCCGGAGCAGGCGGATGCCTACTTCCGGGCGCACCGCTTC
Organism: Actinomycetota bacterium; assembly: GCA_017856385.1. GTDB lineage: Bacteria > Actinomycetota > Actinomycetes > S36-B12 > S36-B12 > UBA10649. Next base: position 8,208 of record JAFMFD010000079.1, on the reverse strand, counting down.
GACGCCTCCGCGGAGCCGGTCGCGGTCGAGGCGGGATTCGCGATCGTGCTGGTGCTCTCGGGCCGCGGGGTGCTGACCACGCAGGACGGCTCGCTCGAGGTCGCGTCGGGCGACGCGGTGCTCATCCCATACGCGTCGGGCGACTACACCCTGCACGCGCGCGGCGCAGCCGACCTCGTCGGCGTGGTCTGCCGGCCCCCGGCCCCCGACGCCCCGCCGGCTCCCCGCTAGGCCTCGGGCCGTCGACGACACGTCATGACCGATTCCGGACCCGAGCCCATCGACTGGGACCTCGCTCTCGCGACCGCCCGTCGCCTGGCGCCCGCGGGCCCCGAGGTCCCGGCAGACGAGGCGCGCGAGGCCGTCGCGATGCTGCGCGACCTCGCGCGCGAGGCCATCGCGCCGGTGCGCGACGTGACCGGGATGACGGCACCGGACACCTCGGCCGCCGTCGTGGTCGACCGCTCCGCCTGGATCTCGTCCAATCTCGCGAGCATGCGCGGCCTCCTCGGGAGCTGGGACACGCTCTCGGAGCGGACGGAGTCGGCACCGCAGGTCGTGCGCGCGCTCGGTTCCCGGGGCACCGCGCTGCAGCTCGGTGCCGTGCTCGCGTGGCTCTCGACCAAGGTGCTCGGGCAGTTCGAGGCCCTCGCCACTGGGAGCCGCGACGAGCCGGGGAGGTTGCTGCTGGTCGCCCCCACGATCGTGCAGGTGGAGCACCAGCTCAAGGTCGACCCGCACGACTTCCGCCTGTGGGTGTGCCTGCACGAGGAGGCGCACCGGGTCCAGTTCGGCGCGGTGCCATGGCTGCGTACGCACTTCACGCAGCGGATCACGGCCCTGCTCGATGCCTCGAGCCTCTCCGCGCGCGAGACCGCCGAGCGGCTCATCGCCTTCGCCTACGCGCTCGTGCGCTCAGTGCGTTCGGACGACGTCGACGTGCTCTCGGCCCTGCAGACGCCGGAGCAGCGGGTGATCGTCGACGAGCTCACCGGCCTGATGTCGCTGCTCGAGGGACATGCCGATGTCGTGATGGACGATGTCGGACCTGCGATCGTGCCGTCGGTGGGGCAGATTCGCGAGCGCTTCACCGCACGACGTCAGCATCCGGGCGCGATCGACCAGGTCGTGCGGCGGGCCCTCGGCGTCGACGCGAAGATGCGCCAGTACTCCGACGGCGCGTCCTTCGTCCGGCATGTGGTCGAGCGTGCGGGCATGGCGGGGCTCAACGAGGTGTGGGTGTCACCGGACCGGCTGCCCTCGCGCCGGGAGATCCATGCCCCTGACGAGTGGATGGCCCGGGTGCTCGGGTGAGCGTGCGCGCTTCGTCGTCGGACCTGCTCGCCTGCCGGCAGGCGGTCCGCTCAGCTCTGGCGGATCTCGATGCGGACGCGGGCGTCATCGTCGCGTGCTCCGGCGGCCCGGACTCGCTCGCCCTCGCCGGGGTCGTGGGCCAGGCGGCCGGCCGGGACGGGCTCCGCGCGACGGCGGTGATCGTCGACCACGGGCTCCAGCAGGACTCCGCGCAGGTCTGCGACGCGGCTCGCCGCGCGTGCGAGGCGCTCGGACTCGCGTCGACTGTCGTCCGGGTCGAGGTCGGGCGTCGCGGTGGGCCCGAGGGGGCGGCGCGGGAGGCCCGGTACGCGGCATTGCAGGATGCCGCGATCGAGCAGGGAGCTGCTGCGGTGCTGCTCGGCCACACGCTCGAGGACCAGGCAGAGACAGTGCTGCTGCGGCTGGCGCGCGGTTCCGGTGCACGCTCGCTGGCCGCCATGGCTCCGGTCGCAGGCCTGTGGCGACGACCGTTCCTGCAGATCCCGCGCGCACGCGTGCGCCGGGCAGCCCACGAGGTGCTGGAGCCGTTGGGGCTTGAGCCGTGGCAGGACCCCCATAACAACGACCCCGCGTTCGCCCGGGTGCGGGTGCGCGCGGTGCTCGAGGGCCTGAGGGCGCAGCTCGGCGATGGCGTGGTCGCCGGGCTCGCACGATCCGCAGACCTCCTGCGCGACGACGCCGATGCGCTGGAAGCCCTGGCCGCCCGGGCGTACGACGCCGTCGTCACGGTCAATGACGCCGGGTGGAGCGCCGAGTGCGACGAGCTGGCTGCGCTTCCGGCCGCGGTCCGGACCCGCGTGCTGCGCACGATGATCATCGCGGCCGGCTGCCCGGCGGAGGATGCAGGCCTGGATCACATCCGCGTGGCCGACTCACTTGTCACCGACTGGCACGGCCAGGGAGCCGCCCACCTGCCGAGTGGTGTCCGTGTCGAGCGCGCATGTGGCAGGCTGAGTGTCCACGCGGGAGCGGGCATCGCACCCTCGGACCGAACGTCGTCGCACGCGGACTGGAGGATCGGTGGAGCCTGAGGACATGCCGTCGGACATCGATCACGTCCTCCTCACCGAGCCTCAGATCCACGAGCGCCTCGCTGAGCTCGCCCGCGAGATCGATCGCGACTACGCCGGCCGCGACCTCCTCCTCGTCGGCGTCCTGAAGGGCGCCGTGATGGTCATGGCCGATCTCGCGCGGTCCCTCACCCGGTCGGTCGACATGGACTGGATGGCGGTCTCGTCCTACGGCTCGGGCACCACGTCGAGCGGGGTCGTGCGCATCCTGAAGGACCTCGACACCGACCTCATCGACCGGCATGTGCTGATCGTCGAGGACATCCTCGACTCGGGCTTGACGCTCTCGTGGCTGATCAAGAACCTCTCGTCGCGCAACCCGGCCTCGGTCGAGGTCTTCACCCTCCTGCGCAAGCCAGATGTGCAGAAGGTCAACGTCAATCCCCGCTACATCGGCTTCGACATCCCGAACGAGTTCGTGGTCGGGTATGGCCTGGACTACGCGGAGCGGTACCGCAACCTGCGGTGCGTCGCCACGCTGGCCTCCCACGTCTACAGCTGACGCGGCAGCCGCACGCCGGGGCTGGCGCCGCTTCGCGGAGGGCGTAGCAGGGCGGCCCCCTGCTGGGAAGGAGGGCGTCCCGGCTCCGTAGTACCGTGATGAGGTGAACGTGAGGCGGATCCTGCGCGGCCCGATCTTCTGGATCGGCATGGTCGTGGTGTTCGTCCTGATCGGCTCCACGTTCGTCTCGGGGATCGGCGCTCCTGAGGAGTACGACACGAGCAAGGCCGTCTCCGAGATCCAGGGCAACAACGTCGACACCGCGACGATCGTCGATCGCGATCAGGTGCTCGAGCTGACCCTCAAGGATGGGACCAAGGTCCGGGCGTCCTACGTCGACGGCCAGGGCGTCAAGCTCCAGGAGCTGCTGCAGGTTAAGGCCGATGCCGGCCAGCTGCCCGGCGGCTACAACATCGTCGTCCCGACCGAGAGCCTGCTCATCACGCTGCTCGTCTCACTGCTGCCCGTCGCGCTCATCGTCCTGCTCTTCTTCTTCCTCATGACGCAGATGCAGGGCGGCGGCTCGCGCGTCATGAGCTTCGGCAAGTCCAAGGCGAAGATGATCACCAAGGACATGCCCCAGACGACGTTTGCCGACGTCGCGGGCGCCGAGGAGGCGGTCGAGGAGCTGCAGGAGATCAAGGACTTCCTCGCCGAGCCGGCCAAGTTCCAGGCCGTCGGCGCCAAGATCCCCAAGGGCGTGCTCCTGTACGGCCCTCCCGGCACCGGCAAGACGCTCCTCGCGCGCGCCGTCGCGGGCGAGGCCGGGGTGCCCTTCTTCTCGATCTCCGGCTCGGACTTCGTCGAGATGTTCGTCGGCGTCGGCGCCAGCCGGGTGCGCGACCTGTTCAACCAGGCCAAGGAGAATGCGCCCGCCATCATCTTCATCGATGAGATCGACGCCGTCGGCCGGCACCGTGGTGCGGGTCTCGGCGGCGGCCACGACGAGCGCGAGCAGACGCTCAACCAGATGCTCGTCGAGATGGACGGGTTCGACGTCAACGCGAACGTCATCCTGATCGCGGCGACCAACCGGCCCGACATCCTCGACCCGGCACTGCTGCGCCCGGGCCGCTTCGACCGGCAGATCGCCGTCGAGCGCCCCGACCTCAACGGCCGGTTCGCGATCCTCAAGGTCCACGCGCAGGGCAAGCCCATCGCCGATGACGTCGACCTCATGGCGGTCGCACGGCGCACCCCTGGCTTCACCGGCGCGGACCTCGCGAACGTGCTGAACGAGGCCGCACTGCTTGCTGCGCGCACGGACCAGACGGTCATCGACGACGAGGCGCTCGACGAGGCAATCGACCGCGTGATCGCCGGCCCGCAGAAGCGCACCCGGGTCATGGACGACCAGGAGAAGAAGATCACCGCGTACCACGAGGCCGGGCACGCACTGGTCGCCGCGGCGCTGCCGGGCAACGACCCGGTGCACAAGATCACGATCATGCCGCGGGGTCGTGCACTCGGCTACACGATGGTGCTACCGGACCAGGAGAAGTACTCGACCACCCGCAGCCAGATGCAGAACCAGCTCGCCTACATGCTCGGTGGGCGTGCTGCGGAGGAGCTGATCTTCCACGACCCGACGACGGGCGCGTCGAACGACATCGAGAAGGCGACGGCAGTGGCGCGAGCCATGGTCACGCAGTACGGCATGACCGAGCGGCTCGGTGCCATTCGCTACGGCCAGGAGCAGAGCGAGGTCTTCCTCGGCCGCGACATGGGCCACATGCGCGACTACTCCGAGGAGGTCGCCGCTGCGATCGACGAGGAGGTTCGCACCTTCATCGAGTCGGCGCACCAGGAGGCGTACGACGTCCTCGTCGCGAACCGCGACGTGCTCGACGCCCTCGTGCTGGCCCTGCTGGATCGGGAGACGCTCGACAAGGAGGAGATCGAGGAGATCTTCGCCGAACTGCAGCTGCGCGAGCCGAGGCCGGCCTGGACGGGCTCGGCCCGGCGCCGCCCCGATGAGCGCGGCCCGGTGCTCACCCCGGCGGAAACTGCAGCGATCGGCCCCGGGGGCGGGTCGGCCAATGGCCACGGGTCGAGCAATGGGCACGGCTCGAGCAATGGCCATGGCTCGAGCCAGCCGGCGCTGCCCGCCGGTCCCGGCGAGGGGGCATGAGCGGCGTCGACCCGGTCTCCCTGGGTGATCCGCGACCGGTGGGGGACTTCGACGCCGCGGCGGCTGAGAGGGCGGTGCGCGACCTGCTCGTCGCCGTCGGCGAGGATCCGGACCGCGATGGCCTGCGCGACACCCCGGCGCGCGTCGCCCGGGCGTACGCGGAGATCTTCCGCGGGATGCGCATGACGCCGGAGGAAGTGCTCAGCACCACCTTCGACATCGGCCATGACGAGCTCGTGCTGGTCAAGGACATCGAGCTCTACAGCACGTGCGAGCACCATCTCGTGCCGTTCCACGGGGTGGCGCACGTCGGCTACATCCCCAGCCTCGACGGTCGCATCACCGGGCTGTCCAAGCTCGCCCGGCTCGTCGACGTTTTCGCCAAGCGCCCGCAGGTGCAGGAGCGCCTCACCACCCAGGTCGCCGACGCCCTGATGCGGATCCTCGAACCCCGGGGCGCCATCGTGGTGATGGAGGCCGAGCACCTGTGCATGTCGATGCGCGGGGTGCGCAAGCCCGGTGCGCGGACCACGACGAGTGCGGTGCGCGGGATCCTGCGTGACCCCGCGACGCGCGCTGAGGCCATGGCCCTGATCCTGGGCCGGTAGCCGTGCGACCGGACGGCCTGCCCGGTGCCCTCGCCGCCCTCGAGCGGACGCTCGTCATGGGTGTGCTGAACGTGACCGCAGACTCGTTCTCGGACGGCGGTCGCTACCTCGACACGGAGTCGGCCGTGGACCACGGCCTCGCGCTGCACCGCGCAGGTGCCGACATCGTCGACATCGGCGGTGAGTCCACCCGACCCGGTGCCACGCGGGTGTCCGCGGACGAGGAGCAGGCGCGGGTGCTCCCGGTGATCACCCGGCTGGCCGCCGCCGGGGTGCCAGTGAGCATCGACACCATGCGTGCGCAGACCGCGGCGGCAGCCGTCGCAGCCGGGGCATGCGTGGTCAATGATGTGAGCGGCGGGCTTGCCGACCCGGAGATGCTCACGTGCATCGCCGCGCTCGGCGTCCCGTTCATCATCATGCACTGGCGTGGTCATAGCGAGCGGATGAACCAGTTCGCCCACTACGGCTCCGTAGTCGACGACGTTGTGGCGGAGCTTGAAGCACGCGTGGCATCGGCGGTCGCCGCGGGTGTCGATCGCGGGCGCATCGTGATCGACCCGGGACTGGGCTTCGCGAAGGAGGCCGACGACAACTGGGCCCTGCTCCGCGCGCTCCCCGAGCTCGTCGGACGGGGCCTGCCCGTGCTCGTGGGTGCATCGCGCAAGAGGTTCCTGGGATCCCTGCTCGCTGACGCCGACGGCGTCCCGCGGCCGATGGACGAGCGTGACCGGGCGACCGATGCGGTGAGCGCGATCGCGGCGCACGCCGGGGTATGGGGCGTGCGGGTGCACGACGTGCGCGGCGCGGCGGATGCCGTCCGGGTGGCGGCGGCATGGCGCGCCGGGAGGGACACGGGAGCGGGAGGCAGTCATGGGTGACCGGATCGTCGTCACCGGCATTCGAGGGCACGGGCACCACGGGGTGCTCGACTTCGAACGCGAGCAGGGGCAGGAGTTCATCGTCGATGTCGCCCTCGACGTCGACGTCACGCCTGCGGCAGCCACCGACGATCTCCGCGACACCGTGAACTACGCGGACGTGGCTGTCGCTGTGCATGCACTGATCGTCGGTGAGCCGGTTGACCTGATCGAGACGCTGGCGGAGCGAGTCGCCGATGCATGTCTGGCATTCGGCGGCTGTAGTCGCGTCGAGGTCACCGTCCACAAGCCGAGTGCTCCGATCCCCGTGCCGTTCGACGACGTGATGATCCGGATCACCCGGGATGCGCTCGATGGATGACCCCGAGGTCACGTGCGCGGCGCTCGCCCTCGGCTCGAACCTCGGCGACCGCGCGGCGATCCTGCAAGGGGCGGTCTCAGCCCTCGGGCGCACACCCGGCATCGAGGTGCTGGCCGTCTCCCGCGTGGTCGAGACCGACCCCGTCGGCGGACCCGAGCAGGACTGCTACCTCAATGCCGTGGTGCTCGTGCGCACGAACTTGGCACCCCTCCAGCTCCTCGACGCGGCACGGGCGGTCGAGCAGGAGTTCGGCCGCGTGCGGGAAGTGCGATGGGGCCCTCGCACGCTCGACGTCGACGTCCTCGCCATCGGCGATGTGGTTCTCGAGACTGAGCGCCTGACGGTGCCGCACCCGCGCGCTCACGAGCGTGGCTTCGTGCTGGTGCCGTGGGCCGACGTCGACCCGCTGGCATGGATCCCGGGCCACGGAAGTGTCACGGAGCTTCGGGACCTCGTCGGCGCCGACGGCGTGCGCGACAGCGACATCGTGCTCGTCACCGCAGTGGACGGTGGCCGGTGAACGCGATGCAGCCCACGCGGATCCGGCTGCTCGTGGGCATCGCCGTCATCTGCGCCGCCCTGGGCTGGGGGGTCGTCGCGATCGTGGCCGCATGGTCGGGCCGCCTGGTGCCGGTGCCGTGGCTGGCCGCTGCGGCCCTGTGGATCGTCGCCGGGGCGCTGGCCTACTGGACCTACCTCGTCCGCCCGCGCCTCCAGGGACGTCCCGGGGTGCGCCCGATCGAGCCGCTAGTGGCTGCCAGGTCGGCGGCCCTGGCGATGGCGGCCTCGCGCATCGGCGCCCTGATGCTCGGTTTCTATGCCGGCGTGGCCGTCGCCATGGCCGGACGACTTTCGACGCCGTCCGGCCTGACGGCGTTCTGGTCGTCGACGACGGCCGCCGTCGGCGCTCTGGCCCTCGTCTCCGCAGCGGTCTGGCTGGAGCACTCGTGCCGGCTGCCGCTGGGCCGCGATGACGAGCCACGGTCCTGACTGCGCGCTCGTCATGGCCGAATAGGCTGCCCGTCATGAGCGATGTCGCCCTCGAGGACCTGCCCTTCGACGAGCTGCGCAAGAAGGCGTTCTCCTACGCCGAGCACCACGTGGACATCGGGTTCTTCACCGACCTGTTCTCGCACATGCCCGGCATGGCGGCGATCGAGGGCGAGGGCGGGGACCTCGGCGCGGTAGGGGGGACGTTCATCGAGACCGTCCGCGCCGTCAAGCAGATGATGGGCAGCGCCGAGCTCGACGAGACGACGGAGACGCTGTTGAGGGCCCGGTTCGTCACGTATCTCCGCGAGCACGGCGAGGAGTGAGGCG
>JAFMFD010000078.1 GCA_017856385.1 Actinomycetota bacterium | reverse complement strand
CGCTGGGACGAGGCATTGGGCAGCATCGCGCAGCTCGCGATCAACATCACGGGCATGGCGATCGCCGGATGGCTGACGCTCGCGCTGCGCGAGGTCACGAGCCAGCGGGTCAGTCGGCTCCTGGCACGCCGCTCACGAGCCCATACCCGTACCTGATCGGCTACTCGTCACGGTCGAGCCGCACCAGCGTCTTGCGGCCCTTGATCTTCACGCCCTGCAGCGCCTTGACCACCTTGCGCGCGCGGTCCGCCGGCACCTCGGCCATCGTGAACTTCTCGTGCACGCTGATCGTGCCGATCTCGCCGCCCTTGAGCCCGGCCTCACCGGTGAACGCGCCAACGATGTCGGCCGGAGTGACGCCGGCCTTGCGCCCAAGTGACACGTAGATCCGCGTCATCGGCCCGGATGGGCGCTCGCGCCGCTTCTTCGGGCCGGTCGACTCCTCGCGTGCCCCGCCCTTGCCCTTCGGCGCAGCGCTCCCGGAGCGCGTCGATGCGTGGCTCGGTGCGCTGAGGTCGCGGTCGTCGTCATCGACCATGGTGCCCTGATCGGCCTCGTGCGCCAGCGTGAATGCGGCCAGCGCGACCTCGACCGCGTCATGGGTGTCGAGCAGGTCGACCACGGCGTCGCGGTATGTGTTCATCCGCGACTGCGCATCGGGGTCGCTCATGAGCTCCTCGAGGGCGCGACGCGTGCGATCCAGACGCATGCGTCGGACGTCGGTCAGCGTGAGGATCGGCTCCACGGCGACCTGGCCGCCGGTGAGCTTCTCGATCGCATCGAGCATCCGCTTCTCGCGCGGCTCGACCAGGCTCAGGGCGACGCCCTCGCGCCCGGCTCGACCCACCCGGCCGACCCGGTGGACGTAGGCCTCGGGCGTCATCGGCAGGTCGTAGTTGATGACGTGCGTCAGCAGGTCGACGTCGAGGCCACGGGCCGCGACATCCGTGGCGATGAGCAGCTCGGTGGCCCCGGAGCGCAGACGGCCCATGACGCGATCACGCTGATCCTGGGTGAGTCCACCGTGGAGAGCCTCCGCCTGGTAGCCGCGTGCCGTGAGCAGGTCGGTGAGGTCGTCGACGCCGCCGCGCGTCCGGCAGAAGACGATCGCCGCCACCGGGTCCTCGGCGTCCAGGATCCGGCCGATGGCCGTCGGCTTGTTGGGGCGCGTGACGATGAAGGCCACCTGCCGCACCCGCGGCACCTCCGATGCCGACAGCTTCCGCGCCTTGACCGTGATCCGCTCCGGATCGCGCAGGTGCCTGTTCGCCAGCACGTCGATCCGCTTCGGCATGGTCGCGGAGAACAGGACGGTCTGGCGATCAGCCGGGGTGAGGGCGAGAAGGGCCTCGATGTCCTCGATGAAGCCCATCTCGAGCATCTCATCGGCCTCGTCGAGGACGGCCGTCGATATGGACCCGAGCCGCAGCACCCCGCGATTGGCGAGGTCGAGCGCGCGCCCAGGGGTGGCGACGACGACGTCGACGCCCCGGCGGAGGGCATCGATCTGGTGGCGTGCCGGCGTGCCGCCGTACACCGCGACGGTGCGCACGCCGAGTGCTCGGCCGTAGCTGTGGAAGGCCTCGGCCACCTGCAGGGCCAGCTCCCGGGTGGGCACGAGCACGAGGGCCGCGGGCAACCGGTCGGCCCGCTGCGGGTCGAGGGTCTGGAGGATGGGGAGCGCGAACGCCGCGGTCTTGCCGGTTCCGGTCGCGGCCTGGCCGAGGAGGTCCGATCCGGCGACGAGCACCGGGATCGCCCTCGCCTGGATCGGCGTCGACTCCTCGTAGCCCAGTCCCGCGAGTGCCGTCAGGAGCTCGGGGCGCAGTCCGAGGTCGGCGAAGTCCGAGGTCACGGGCGCGTCAGCCGAGTGCCAGCTCGGCGCGCACGGCGTCGGCGATCCGCTCGGCGACAGCCGAGGCCTGGTCGGGGGTCGATGCCTCGACCATGACCCGCACGACCGGCTCGGTGCCCGAGGGTCGCAGCAGGATGCGTCCGTCGCCCGCGAGCTCGTCCTCCGCCTCGGCGACGACCGCGGCGACACCCGACGCCGACGCCAGGCGCGAGAGGTCGACGTCCCGGACATTGATGAGCACCTGCGGGTACTTGGTCACGGCGGCGGCGAGGTCGGCGAGGGAGCGCCCTGTCTGCGCCATGCGGGCGAGCAGGTGCAGGCCGGTCAGCATGCCGTCGCCCGTCGTGGAGTGGTCGGTCATGACGACGTGACCGCTCTGCTCGCCGCCGAGCACGAAGCCCTCAGAACGCATGGCCTCAAGGACGTAGCGATCGCCCACCGCGGTCTCGACGACCTCGATCCCCGCGGCCTGCATGGCGACCTTGAAGCCGAGGTTCGCCATCACGGTGACGACGACCGTCTCACGCACGAGGGTGCCCGACTCGCGCATGGCCTGAGCGAGGATCGCCAGGATGTGGTCACCGTCGATCACATTGCCGTCGGCGTCGACCGCGAGACAGCGATCCGCGTCGCCGTCGTGAGCGATACCCGCGTCGGCCCCGTGCTCGCGCACGGCCGCGATCAGCGACTCCATATGGGTGCTGCCGCAGTCGCGGTTGATGTTCCATCCGTCCGGCGAGGCATGGATCGGGATCACGGTCGCCCCCGCCGAGGCGTACAGCTCCGGCGCAATGCTGGAGGCGGCCCCGTTCGCGCAGTCGACCACGACGGTCAGACCGTCGAGTGAATGGGGCAGCGTGGCAAGCAGATGGTGCTCATACAGCTGCGCTGCGTGCGCGGCCGGGGTCACGCGTCCGACAGACTCTCCGACCGGCCGCTCCCAGTCCTCGCCCATGCGCCGCTCGATCTCGTCCTCGAGGTCGTCGTCGAGCTTGTGCCCGCCGCGGGCGAAGAACTTGATGCCGTTGTCGGGCATCGGGTTGTGCGAGGCGGAGAGCATCACGCCGAGGTCGGCATGCAGGGCGTCGGTGAGGTACGCGACCGCGGGCGTCGGCACGACGCCGACGAGGTGCACGTCGACCCCGGCACTGGCCAGGCCGGCCACGACCGCCGCCTCGAGGAACTCCCCGCTCGCGCGGCCGTCACGGCCGACGACGGCGGAGGGCCGGTGCCCCGCGAACGCCCCCGCATCGGCGAGGACGTGCGCGGCGGCCACGGACAGGTCCAGAGCAAGCTCGGCCGTGACCTCGCGGTTGGCGAGGCCACGGACGCCGTCGGTGCCGAAGAGGCGACCCACGGCGGACTAGCGCTTGCTGTACTGGGGCGCCTTGCGGGCCTTCTTGAGGCCGTACTTCTTGCGCTCCTTGGCCCGCGGGTCGCGGGTGAGGAAGCCGGCCTTCTTGAGGATGGGACGGTTGCCCTCCTCATCGATGCCGTTCAGTGCACGGGCGACGCCCAGTCGGAGCGCACCGGCCTGGCCGGAGATGCCGCCGCCCACGATGCGGGCGATGACGTCGAACTTGCCCTCGGCGCCCAGGGCGGCGAACGGCTCGTTCACCTCCTGCTGGTGCACCTTGTTCGGGAAGTAGTCGTCCAGCGTGCGGCCATTGATCGTCCACTGGCCGGTGCCGGGCACCAGGCGCACGCGGGCGATGGCCTGCTTGCGACGACCGGTGGCCGCGCCGGGCGCGGTCACGATGTCGCGGCTGACGACCACGCGGGTCGGTGTCTCGGAGGTGTACTCCGAGGGGGCCTCGACCTCGTCGTCGATGACGTCGTCGATGGTCTCGTCGATGGTGGCTTCAGACACGGCCACGGGTCCTCTCGTTGCTTCCGCGCCGCTACTGGGCGAGCTGGGTGATCAGGAACGGCTGCGGCTGCTGTGCCGCGTGGGGGTGCTCTGAGCCTGCGTAGACCTTGAGCTTCTTCAACTGCTGACGGCCGAGCTTGTTGTGCGGGAGCATGCCCTTGACGGCCTTCTCGACGGCCTTGGCCGGGTTCTTCTCCAGCAGCTCCGCGTAGGAGACGGCGGTCAGGCCACCGGGGTACCCGGAGTGGCGGTAGGCCAGCTTCTGCTCGCGCTTGGCGCCGGTGAGGGCCACCTTGTCAGCATTGATGATGATCACGAAGTCGCCCATGTCCATGTGAGGAGCGAAGGTCGGCTTGTGCTTGCCGCGAAGCAGGCTCGCGGTGTGGGTGGCCAGACGGCCGAGGACGACGTCAGTGGCGTCGATGACGTGCCAGACGGGGGTGTTGTCCCCCGCTTTCGGGCTGTACGTGCGCATGCTGCCGCACCTGTCTCTCACTCGTAGGGACGTGGATTCTGCCCGCTTCCATCCCTCAGGCCGAGGCCCGTGGGGCGGGAGCGCCGTACTGGGAGCCATCCCTGGCCCCAGGCTGCCGTGCAGACAGCAGCGCCCAAGGCTACCGGGGGCCCTGTTCGACGGCCAAATCCGGGGTGGCAGGCCCGTCCCCTGACCTGCCTCGGGCCTCGTCCCAACTGTCGGCGTCGAAGCCGAGGAGGTCGGCGAGCACGTCGAAGCCGCGGTCGCGGTGGACCAGGACCACGTCGGGGCACCGCTCCACGAGCAGGGCGATGAGGCAGTCATTCAGGCTGCGCACGGGGCGGCCGAGCGCTCGGGCACGGGCGAAGAGGTCGCCCACCTGGACGAAGACGTCATCCCGGGGCCACGCCAGGGCGGGAAGTCCCCGCACGATGGAGTCCACGGCCCTGTCATTGGCCGCAGTGCGGCCCGCCGGGCTGCGCCTCACTCAATGTTCGAGCAATGGGTATCCATCATGATGTCTCACAGCTGAAGGTTGGACATGGCCTGACAGCTGGTCGGGGGAGGTCCACCGAGGGAGAGGGCGCCACCGAGTCCGCGGAGTCGACTCGCGGTACTCGTCCCCACGTCAGGTCATGTTCAGTCGGAATCAGCAACCGCAACCGCAGGCAGAACCGCGCGCAGGACGTGACCTGATTGAGCCCCCGTCAGCGACCAGGAGAGGGTGCATTCGTCGAGCAGCGTCGATCCCAGGCCTGCCCCAAACTCACTTGAATTGGGCTGACCATTGTCTTCGACATCGATGACGAGGGTGTCGGCATCGCACAGCATCGTGATGAAGACGCCTGACGCTTTCCCGTGCCGGAAGGCATTGGAGACAGCTTCGGTGACGATATCGATGACACAGGAACGAAGGACGCCGTCGGCGGCCACCACCGCGGCAGCCGCGTCACTCACTGAGGCCTCGACCTCGCACACGCCGTCGAAAGTTGCGCGCATGCGCTCGATCGCCCGATCGAGGGTCGTAACCTCAAAGTCAGCCTCGTGCAGCACATCAAGCCCGGCGATGAGTTCGCTGCGCACTGAGTCGACAAGTCCCGGTTGAACCGCACCCTTCTGAATCGCTGCATCGAGCTTGATGGCTGCCGCAGTGACCGCCATCTGGATCGGGCCATGGAGAGCACGCGAGAGCGCCTTCTGCTGGAACCACTGAACCTGGCGAAGCCGCACGAGGCCGTGCTCGAGCTGTCGCGAGGACTCCCGAAGCTCTTCAATGACGCGATCGCGATCGCGTCCCAGTGCAGTGACGACACCAGTGCCGAGGGTGAACACGAATACGAAGAAGGCGAGGGCGCCGGCGATGGCGAGATTCAGTCGTGACGAACCTTGAAACACCACTTGCAGGGCGCCAATGAGCAGGCTCCCAATGAGCGCAGAGGCAACAACCAAGGCGATGCGGGTCGCCTTGGACTTTCCCGGCAGAAGCCCGCCGAGGAACCGATTCGCGATGGCGAGCAGCACAACCAGGATTCCCGCGAGTCCGAAGTAGACCAGCACCCCGCTCGGGTCGTTGAGAATCACGGTCAGAAGCTCGATAGCGATCACCAGCCCGACGACCCACGGACTGAAGGGTCGTCCGGAGGCTGCCTGATTGATCACTGCAGGCCAGACCACCGGTGTCGAGTCTGCTTCGGTGGGCCTCACCTCCACTCGTGGTACGGCGTGCGCGAGCTCATGGCTCATCGGGCGCACCACCTCACTTGCCGTGCTCTGCAGCAGGTTCAGCGACTCAACCGGCGAGGCATCCTCAAGTGCACTCAACTCCTTCACAAGCACCGTGCGCACGCGTTCGATCGTCTGCTCATTCTGTTCATTGATGCCAGAGGAAACCCCCTCAATCGCGGAGTCCAGTCGGCGGCGCTGCGACTGCAGCTGGGCAATCTGTCGCCTTCGCTCACGAATGGCCACGACGACGTTCGCAGTGAGCACATAGGCCAGACCCACGTTGATGGGGGCTCCCAGCAGGCGGATGCCGAGCTTCGCCTCTTCCAAGCCGACAAAGTGTGAGAAGAGCCAGGCGACACAGGCCGCGCGAAGGATGACCCCGGCCGTGAGCGCCATCAGCATCACCACGGGGCGTGACCGCTCCGGATCGCGAAAGAAGATCAGGCGGACCAGAAGCAGCAATGACCACATCGGAATAGACCCAACGAGCAGAACCCCGAGACGCGTGACCAATGGCACAGGGCCTGAATTGATGATGTACGTACCCACGACAGCGGAAAAGTACGTCACCCAGAAGGCCGGCCAGGAAATGGCATCGGGCATACCAAATCGGCGGATCACGCCGCGTACGCCACTCATAGTCGATCAGGGATACCTGCTGCTGCGATGAACTGGCGCACTGCTTCTACTCTCGGGTTCATAGCGCCCTTGCTGCCGATTCCGAGCTCCTTGAAGATCTCGGCTGTCCAGCGCTCGACTGTGGAGACCGCGACACCCTTCACGCGAGCAATATGCTCATTGGTGTATCCGGTCGCCATCATGCGAAGCACTTCGATGTGCTTCGCCGAGAGAGCAGCGAGCGGCTTGCTCGGATCCTTGTCATGCCGAACATCGCGTGGTCGATCAGCCATCACCGACTCAATCGACTCAAGCAGGTAGTCGGTGTCTCGCACGCGGTCCTTGCGCAGGAATCCACAACCCGCAGGCAGATCCGACTCGTCGATGCCCGCCGTGCGCGGATCAGGGTGCTTCGTCAGGAAGATGATCGCGATATCCGGGCGCTGGACGGCGAGCACGCGAGCGAGATCGAGCCCGCTCGGGCCATCCCCGAGCGAGATGTCCATGAGGATGCCGTCGGGATCGAAGGTCCGGATGGCAGATCGGGCCTCGATGACGTCCTCGGCAGTCTCGGCAACGAAGCCCTTGCTCACCAGGAGATCAGCAAGGAGCGAGGCCATCAGCGGCTCGTCCTCGACGATGAGCATCCTGCGGCCGGCGCCTGGCACGTCCTCACCCTAGGGGCGCACACTCACCCCTAGCCATGGAAGTGATGGGAATCCATCGCTCACGTGACCGGCTACTGGGCGACACCCCAGGAACCCGTGCCGGTGCTGTAGACGAGGTCGCGGGTACACACGGCACCCCCGAGGCCACCGTTCATCCATTGGGCCCAGCTCTCAGCCCAGCCACCCGACGCCACGCCAGACCAGTTCAACTCGTTGGGAGCTGCCGCATCACAGGTGCCTGAGCTCGGAAGGCCGAACTGCTGCATGACCGGCGGCGGGGAGGAGCTGCTCGCCGAGGAGTCGCTCCCCGAGGACGAGCCACCACCGACAGTGACCGTAATGGTGGCCGAAGTACCACCCGTGCAGAACCCACCCTGACCGCTGACAGTCACGGAACCACTGGACGTCACGCTAGCTGTTGCAGTCGGCGTGCCCGAATTGAGGTTCGTCACACTGAGTGAGACTCCCCCCGAGGAGGACAAAGCCACTCCGGAAGGCCCGCTAGCGGTGAGGGTAATGGTGAAGGAGTCAGGTGAACTTGTTGAAACTGACGTAGCGCTCACGGTGACACCGGCGGCGCACGGAACGTTGACGTTACTCGGCGAGGCCGCATAAGCAGGTGCCGCAAGGCCGATTGTCGCAAGAACGACGCAAGGCACGGCAACGGCTAGTCGACGCATGGTCCTTCTCCCAATCTGAGATCGGCTCCAAGAAACGTATTCGGGGCATGCGCGGGTGCCACCGAATCCAGTGTGTTTCCCTCGGCCCTATCCACCAGTGATGGATTTCCACCACTCCCGGCGTCGACTTCGTCGGACTGGTGCGAGAGCTCAGCGTGCGACGCGGAACACCCTCCGCACGGTCTCCTAGAAGACCCAGGTCGTGCGTGCCCCTGACGCCAGAAGTACGACCGCGCCAGGCTCGAGCTCGATGACCGTCCCGTCGTCGCATGCCACCGTCGCTCGACCCGAGAGAGCGACGAACACCTCGTCAGCCTCGATGTCGGTGCATGTGCCCACGGAGTATGGGCGGGAGCAAGCACCAAGACGGGTACGCTCCGGCTACCGAAGACCCAGCGCCGCCTTGAGGCCATCGCCAATGGCATGCATGGTGGCTGGGCTCAGGGCCCCCATGTCGGCCTTGACCTCATCGTCGAACAGCTCGTAGATGTCGTCGCACACCACGCGACCGCCGGGCAGGACCTCGTCATCGGGGATCTCGACGATGCTCGGCAGCGCGGGTTTGCTCGAGGTCGTGAAACGGACCACGAGGGCGCTGTCCAGATGGCGATTCCGGCTGTTGTTCGAGACGACGACGAAGTACTTGTCTTCGGTGAATCCGAACGGCTTGGCCCGGTAGATGCGGCCCCGCACCAGGTGCGTCACGGCTCCTGCGCCCACGACGGTGCTCGACGGCGCGCCATGGCCCGGCGGTCAGCCGCTTCCGCGGCGTAGTCCTCGGCGAGCTGGCGATAGCCGTCCTCCTCCACCAGCCTCCGGATCTGCGCGAAGCCGGCGGCAAGGACCAGGTGGAGGAGCAGTGCCTCGCTCAACCGCGCCTCGATCGGCGAATCGCTGGACGAGAGGGCTGCGAGCGCCTCGCGATGGGCCGCCGAGGTCCGCAGCAATTCGAGGTCCGCCTCATCCTGCGCCGTGAGGGGCACATTGGGACGGCGGACCACGGGCTCGGCCATGCGGATGCTCATAGCCCTAGTGTGAATCACTGAGTGAGTCATGTCAATGACTCACTCAGTGGCCGTCAGTCGAGTGTTCGCACCGAACGGGTGTCGCGCTGGCGGGCTGCCCACTCGTCCTGGGGCGGGTAGCCGACCTCCTCGAGCACCAGCGGGAACGCCGGCATCACGGTGACCGCGGAGTCCTTCTCGCCCCTGGAGAGCACCTGGCCTGGCCACTCCACCGGCCGCCGTCCCTCCCCCACGGGCAGCATGACGCCGACCAGAGCACGGACCATCGAGTGGCAGAAGGCGTCGGCCT
>JAFMFD010000018.1 GCA_017856385.1 Actinomycetota bacterium | reverse complement strand
GAGGTGTTGATGCCGATCGTCATCGAGATCGAGGGCTCGTCGACGGTGATGACCGGCAGGGCCGCGGGCTGCTCCAG
Organism: Actinomycetota bacterium; assembly: GCA_017856385.1. Classification (GTDB taxonomy): domain Bacteria; phylum Actinomycetota; class Actinomycetes; order S36-B12; family S36-B12; genus UBA10649. The sequence continues at coordinate 32,390 of JAFMFD010000018.1, read as the reverse complement.
ATCGGCCAGGGTCTCGCCGATCGTGATGTCGGGGATGCCCGCGACGGCGATGATGTCGCCGGGCCCGGCCTCGGCCACCGGCACCCGCTCCAGCGCCTCCGTCATGAGCAGCTCGACGACCTTCACGCGCTCGCTCGTGCCGTCGGCCTTCATCCACATCACCTGCTGGCCCTTGCGGATGGTGCCCTGATGCACCCGGCACAGCGCGAGACGGCCCAGGTACGGGGAGGCGTCGAGGTTGGTCACGTGCGCCTGCAGCGGCCGGGCCTCGTCGTACGACGGCGGGGGGATGGTGGCCAGCAGCGTCGAGAACAGCGGCTCGAGGTTCTCCGCATCGGGCATCCCGCCGTCCGCGGGCCGCTCGAGCGATGCGCGTCCGACCTTCGCGCTCGTGTAGACGATCGGAAAGTCGATCTGGGCATCGGTCGCGTCGAGGTCCAGGAAGAGCTCGTAGGCCTCGTCGACGACCTCCGCGATCCGCGCGTCCGAGCGGTCGACCTTGTTGATGACGAGGACGACGGGCAGCTGCTTGGCCAGTGCCTTGCGCAGCACGAACCGGGTCTGCGGCAGCGGGCCCTCGGAGGCGTCGACGAGGAGCACGACGCCGTCGACCATCTCCAGTCCGCGCTCGACCTCACCACCGAAGTCCGCATGGCCCGGGGTGTCGATGATGTTGAACGTCACCCCGCCGTCGGGCGCCGACGGGCCGGCGTAACGGACGGAGGTGTTCTTCGCGAGGATCGTGATGCCCTTCTCGCGCTCGAGGTCCATCGAGTCCATGACGCGGTCGTCGACATCCTGGTTGGCCCGGAATGCGCCTGATTGCCACAGCATGGCGTCGACGAGCGTCGTCTTGCCGTGGTCGACATGGGCGATGATGGCGATGTTGCGGAGGTCCTCGCGGCGATTCACGCCGTGACCCTACGGGGAACCGGGCCCTTCACTGAAATCGCAGGAGGCGAGAGATGACCTGGTACTCCGAACTGCCCGCCCGCCGCACCCGGCAGATCGCCGGCGACCTGTGGCTCGTGGCGTGGAGCGCACTGTGGATCTGGGCCGCCTTCCGGCTGCACGACCTCGTCATGAACCTCGCCGCTCCCGGCCTCGCCGTCGCCGAGGGCGCCACGGACCTGGCAACGAGCATCGACTCCGCCGGGGAGTCGGTGGGGAGCGTCCCCCTCGTCGGCGAGACCCTGAGCGCACCCTTCGACGGCATGGCGGACGCCGCCCTCGGGATCGCCGCCGCGGGGCAGGCCACGGCCGACGCCGTCTCGGTGCTCGCGCGCTTCCTGGCGATCGCGCTGGCGGTTCTGGGAGTGATGTCCTGGGCGGTCGTCTGGGTGCCGATCCGCATCGCCTTCATCCGTCGGGCGACGGCCGCGCGGCGACTGGTGGATGCGAACGAGGACCTCGACCTGTTTGCCCTGCGCGCCATGGCCCGGCAGCCCCTGCACGTGCTCGCCCGCATCACCCCCGACCCGGCAGGTGCCTGGCGTCGCGGTGACCAGGCGGTCATCAACGCCCTGGCCGAGCTGGAGCTGCGCTCGGAGGGACTGCGGCTCCCCGCAGGAGCGGTCAGCCCTTGATCCGCACAGCGTCCTGCAGCTCCTGCGTGGTGAAGCCGGCCGACGCGACTCCGTCCTTCGCGTAGCGGTACAGGGCAACGGAGAACACCGACCGCATCGCCGAGGAGATCACGATCCCGATCAGCAGGAGCACCAGCCCGATGACGGCGAGCGAGGCGCCCGACGCGATCGCCGCCGCTGAGCCGAGGAGGGCGAGCAGGATCCCGCCGACAAGCAGGAGGATGCCGGGGAGGATGAGCACCAGCCCGATGAGCGCACCGATGCGCACGCCACCGGCCAGCTGCTGGCCCCACCGCTGCTTGAACAGGGAGGCCGACGACTTGACGGCGCTGATCGGTGAGGCGCCCTCGAGGACGATGAACGGGACGACGAAGAACGTGACCAGCTGCCACATGACGTCCGCGGCCGCCGCGAGGACACTGCGCAGGAGGACGCCGACCACGTTTCCCTGGCCGTTCCCCCGCACGAGGCCGAGGAGCACCGACACGACGGTGACCACTGCGCTCCAGGCGATCAATGCCCCCAGGTGCTGCATGGCCCGCCGGAGCCCCTGGCCCACGGAGCTGTCCTCCCCGGACATCTCCGCGTCGACCGCGGCGACGAGGCCTCCCTGCAGCACCACGGCGACCGCCGATGCTGCGAACACGAGCAGGATCCCCAGCACGAGTGCGATCCAGTTGTGGTTCGTCGCGAGGAAGTACAGGGCGGGGATTCCCAGGACAGCCACCGGGATCAGCCCGAGGACGAAGCTGAGCACCGGGAACGCCAGCAGGTAGCGGTTCTCCTTCAGCACGGCCCACGACTTGCGTGTCACCTCACGACTTGACGCCCACGACCCCATGGCTTCTCCTCACGCCCTCGTGTTCCGGTTCATCCAGCGTAGAGCGGCAGCACCCTCTGCACGAGGAGCGGTGCGATGTCGTCGCGTCGGGCGATCTCGGCGGGAGGGATCCACGCGACCTCGTCGATCTCGCTGCGCGCCGTGATGCCCGCGACGTACGGGTGCTCGTAGACGTGCCCGTGCACGGTGCGGCCGTCCTCGTTGGCCGCGGCCGCCGTCCACGCTCCGAGCAGGGCCAGCTGAGTCCGGTCGAGCTCGATCCCCAGCTCCTCACGCGCCTCGCGCACTGCGGTCGCGTCGGGAGTCTCTCCCGGCTCGATCTTGCCTCCCGGAAGCATGAAGCGGCGAGTACCCGCCTTGCGCACCACCAGGATGCGTCCGGCCTCGTCGCGGATGACGACGGCGGCGACGACGAAGTCGGCGGACGTCATCGATCGAGGTGCCGGGCCAGCGACTCGAAGTAGCTCTCCATGCCCGCCTTCGTCGCGGGCACCTGCTCCTCGGGCAGGAAGCCGAACTGCTGCCACCGCACCCACGTGCCCTCGGGTGTCTCCGCCAGGTCGATCGTCACCGTGTGCGGATCTGCCTCCTCGCGCCGCGCGAGGAAGTCGTCCTCGTCCTGCGTGTAGTGCATGGTGTGCGCGAGGCGCTGGTGCGGGACCACCTCCGTGTAGCGGCCGAAGAACCAGGCGACGAAACCGTGCATCGGGACGTCGACGCCGACCGACCACGCCCCGCCCTCGCGGGCTTCGCTGGTCACCGAGCCGGGCACGACCGAGAGCTCGACGGGCGCGTACCACTGCTCGAGCTCGTCGGCATCGGTCCAGGCATGCCACACCACCTCGACAGACTGGGGGTAGGTGCGCTCGACCGTGTAGAGCGGATCCATCGTGCCTCCAGGAGGTCTCGCAGTGCGGGTGGGCCGGACCGCGGATACGGTCCAGATCTCGTCGATCCAGGGAGTGAGCATGCCAGTGCAGGGCCAGCGCATCGTGGTGGTCGGTGCCAGCGGCGTCCTGGGCGGGGCCATCGCCGAGGGCCTCGTCGCAGCGGGGGCACTCGTGGAGGGCACTGCGTCGGCTCAGGACTCCGTCGTCCGCATCCCCGCCGTGGTCCCGGGCCGACACGTCGTCGACCTCGAGGATCCCGCGTCCATCGAGCAGTTCGCGCTCGAGATCACCGCGTCCGGGCCGCTCGACGGCATCGTGATCGCCTCGGGTGTCGTGGCCTTCGGCACCATCGCCGAGACGCCGCCGGAGGTGGCCGACCAGCTGATGCAGGTGAACCACCTCGGGCCTGCCTCCCTGATCGCCCAGTGCCTGCCAGCGCTAGCCGACTCGGCCGAGCAGGGGCGGAGCCCGTTCGTGATGTCCATCAGCGGTGTCGTCGCGGAGCGCGCCTTCCCTGGGATGGCCGCCTATGTCGCCAGCAAGACCGCCCACTCGGCATGGCTCAAGTCACTGCGCATGGAGGTGCGTCGGCCACTGGTGCGCGTGATCGATGCCCGGCCGGGTCACACGGAGACCGGACTGGCAGGACGGGCAGTCCTCGGCCAGGCGCCGGCGATGCCCACCGGCATGACGCCGGGGCACGTCGCCGACGTCATCGTCGCCGCGATCACCGGCGAAGCCTCAGGTCCCGGCACGACCGACCTCCCCTCCACCGCCTTCGAGGGCTAACTCGTTTCTCCCGCGACGCGGGACAGGTGAGCTAAACCACCCCGCCCAGGCCCCGATTAGCTCGCTTCTCCCGCGTCGCGGGACAAACGGGTCAGAGGCCGTGGTCGGAGCGGTAGACGGCGACGACGGCGTTCGCGTGACCGTGCCCCATGCCCAGGCCCTTCAGGTACGCCACCTGCTCCATGTGCTTCGCGTCCCGCACCTCGTCGAGCTGGGTCATCCAGTACGAGATCGGCTGGCCGTACTTCTTCTCGATGGACGGGAAGTACGACTGCGGGCCCTTCACCTTCTCCGCCATGGCACTCCTCAGACGTTGAATCGGAATTCGACCACGTCGCCGTCCTGCATGACGTAGTCCTTGCCCTCGATGCGAACCTTGCCGTGCGCCTTGGCCTCCGCCATCGACCCGGCAGCGACGAGGTCGTCGAACGACACCACCTCGGCCTTGATGAAGCCCTTCTGGAAATCCGTGTGGATCACACCGGCTGCCTCGGGCGCCGTCGCGCCGCGGCGGATGGTCCACGCGCGCGCCTCCTTGGGCCCAGCCGTGAGGTACGTCTGCAGTCCCAGGGTCGCGAAGCCCACCCGAGCCAGGGCGTTGAGCCCGCTCTCCTGCTGGCCGACCGACTGCAGCAGCTCGAGCGCCTCCGCATCGTCGAGTTCCACGAGCTCGGACTCGAGCTTCGCGTCGAGAAACACGGCCTCCGCGGGCGCCACCATGTCGCGCATGCGCTGACGGAACGACTCGTCGTTCAGCTCGTCCTCGTCGGCATTGATGACGTAGACGAAGGGCTTGGCCGTGAGCAGGAACAGCTCGCGCAGCGGCTCCGGGTCGAGCCCGGCCTCGAAGACGGTGCGGCCCTCCTCGAGCACCTTCAGCGCCTCCTCAGCGGCAGCGAGGGCGCCGGCCTTGGACTTGTCGTTGCGCGCCTCCTTCTGCAAGCGAGGGATCGCCTTCTCCAGGGTCTGCAAGTCGGCGAGGATCAACTCGGTGTTGATCGTCTCCAGGTCATCCGCGGGTGACACCCGGCCATCGACATGCACGACGTCATCGTCGGTGAAGGCGCGCAGCACCTGGCAGATCGCGTCGGACTCGCGGATGTTGGCCAGGAACTTGTTGCCCAGGCCCGCTCCCTCACTGGCGCCCTTGACGATGCCCGCGATGTCGACGAACTGGACGGTCGCCGGCAGGATCCGCTCGGAGTGGAAGATGCCAGCCAGCACGTCGAGCCGCGGATCCGGGACGCCGACGACGCCGACGTTCGGCTCGATCGTCGCGAACGGGTAGTTCGCCGCGAGGACGTCGTTCTTGGTCAGGGCATTGAAGAGGGTGGACTTGCCGACGTTGGGCAGGCCGACGATCCCGATGGTGAGAGCCATGCTGCGAGGAACCCTTCTTAGGCCTGATGCTCATGTCCGGCACCGCAAGGGCGCACGTCGGGCTCACCGTCGAGGATCGCCGCCCGCCGAGACTATCCGGCCACCCCTACGCGCCCGCCCGGCGCACCCACTCAGCAACCGGCTCATTGCCATCAGCCTGGAACCCGGCGATCACCCCTGCGACGTCCGCGGGCGCCTTGTTCTGGCTCATCTTCACGGACGTCTCGATGCGGTCGACGCGGACCTCGACGCCGACGATGCCGCGCAGCTGGCCGCCGATGTACTCAGGTGGCGCATCATCGACGGACCACGGGTCGGAACGTCCCTGCTCGTGACGATCGGTCAGGCGCACCACGACATCGCGCACCCACGCCTCGTCGTCGTGGACCACCAGCTCGCCGCGAATCTGGGCGACGACGTAGTCCCAGGTCGGCACCACCCGCCCGTGCTCGGACTTCGTGGCGTACCACGACGGGGACACGTAGCCATGCGGTCCCGCGAACAGCACGAGCGCCTCACCCATCCACGGTGTCTGCCACTGGAGGTTCGGACGCGCCATGTGTCCGACGAGCCTGCCGTGCTCGACGTCGGCAACCCACGGGATGACGGTCGCCACGGGGCCATCGACCGTCGCCGTGATCAGCTGCCCCACGGGGAGCTCGCCGATCAGCGACCAAGCCACGCCTTCATCGGCGCGGAAGGGCTGGGGGATGTACATGCCCACAGGCTCCCAGATCCCCCGCGCACAGCACTACTGCAGCAGGCAGGAATTCGCCCCGTGGTCATGGCAACGCCGATTGGCCTGACCCTCGCCCTTCTGGTCACCGGCGACCTTCACGACGAGCGTCTGGACCACACGGCCGCCGTCGGCCTTGCGCGCGATGAACTTCACGACGCCATTCGTCTTCAGCGAGTTCGGGTTGTCGACGATGCTGTAGTTGAGCTGGCCCGCGGAGCACCCGGCGCCCGGGATCGTCAAGGGCGTGACGGCCTTGCCGCCGCGCACGGTGACGGTCAGGTCGGACGTGCCCGCAGCGCACACGGCCGCGTTCGGCACGTTGACGCTCACGCTGCCACCGGGCGGGATCGTGGCCTTCGCGGGCAGTGAGGTCACCTGGACGACGTGCGAGTCGGCGAGCGCGGGGGTCGCGACGGCCACGGAGGCGACGGTTGCGAGCGCGGCACCGATGACGGCGAGGCGGGTGGACTTCATGACACAACCTCCAGGGACGGCAGAAGTCCATCGAACGTAACACGCACGTCAGCGTGAACCACGGCCGGACGACCAGGGGCCTCGGTACGGTACTCGCGTGACCTCACCGGGAGACGGGCCCGACCAGGACGACGCACGTCGCGTCGATCCGGCCTACGAGGCGCTGTTCCGCGAGGACGACGAAGCCCACGAATCCATCGCCCCCGACCCGACCCCGGAGGCCGCTCCCGAGCCCCCGGCCGAGGCCGTGCCCGCGGCGGTGCCCGAGGTAGGGGTCGACACCGGGCGGCTGTTCCGCAGCCAGGGCGTCGAGGGCCACCCGGAGACCGTCCTCGCCCTCGAGACCGGCAGATTCACCCGGCTGAAAACCCTTGAGCGCACCTCGGTCGAGATGACCCCGGTGCCGGACCCGTCTGATTCAGGCGCCGACCCCGAGGTCGCCTCGCTCATCGGCGCCGATCCAGCGGCAGGAGTGAGCATGAGTGGACGTGAACCGCGCGCCGGCCGCACTCGCCAGCCACGCACCTTGGGGGCACGCTCCGCACGCGGGATCACCGGCGTCGCCGTCGCCATCATCGTGATCGGTGTGACGGTTCTCGTCGGCCTCGCCAACGCCATGCTCGGCGACGGGATCCTCGGCTGGCCCACCGGCATCGCTCTCCTGGCCAGCTCAACCTACGCCGCGATCGCGGTGCGCCGCTCGTCGGACACGATCGCGTTCCTGATGCCGCCGGTCGCGTTCCTTCTGGCCACCGTCACCGTGGGCCAGGCATTCCTGGGACCCACGAAGGCCTCCCTGCTCGGCCGGGCCGAGGTCACCTTCACGACCCTCGGCACCAACTGGGTGTGGATCATCGGCAGCACGATCGTCGCGCTGGTCATCGTGCTGGTGCGACGTCGTCGCTGACGCGACGCCCACGCGCCCGGGTCAGGCGCTAGGCCGGGGCGCCGAGCGCAGTTCGCGGCGCAGCTCCGGCGGCAGCGCGAAGATCAGCGTCTCCTCGGCGGTGGAGACCTCCTCGACCGTGCGGTAGCCGCGGGCACGCAGCCACGCGAGCACGTCATCGACGAGGATCTCCGGCACCGACGCGCCGCTGGTGAGGCCGATGGTGGTCGCACCCTCGAACCAGGCCTCCTCGAGCTCCTCCGCGTAGTCGACGCGATGCGCCGACCCGGCCCCGGCCTCGAGGGCCACCTCGACGAGACGGACCGAGTTGGACGAGTTGCCCGAGCCGACCACGATCACGACATCGCTCTGCGGCGCGATCGCCTTGACGGCGGCCTGCCGGTTCTGGGTCGCGTAGCAGATGTCGTCGCTCGGCGGCGAGATGAGGTTCGGGAAGCGCTCCTTGAGGACGTCGACGGTGGCCAGCGTCTCGTCGACCGACAGGGTCGTCTGGGAGAGCCAGACGAGTCGATCCTCGTCGGGCACGGTCACGCCAGCGGCGTCCGCGGGATCCTCGACGAGGGTGATCGACGCGGGGGCCTCGCCCATCGTGCCGACGACCTCCTCGTGACCCTCATGGCCCACGAGGACGATGTGGTAGCCCTCCGCGGAGAATCGTCGCGCCTCCGCGTGCACCTTGGTGACGAGCGGGCAGGTGGCATCGATGGTGCGCAGCTGCCGCTCCTCGGCCTCCTCGTGCACCGACGGGGCCACCCCGTGGGCGGAGAAGACGACCAGGCTCCCCTCGGGGACCTCGTCCAGCTCGTCGACGAAGACCGCCCCGCGCTCCTCGAGGGCCTTGACGACGTACTTGTTGTGGACGATCTGCTTGCGCACGTAGACCGGGGCGCCGTAGTGCTCCAGGGCCTTCTCCACCGTCACGACCGCGCGGTCGACCCCTGCGCAGTATCCGCGTGGAGCCGCCAGCAGCACCCTCTTGCCCTCACCCATGGCCCCAGCCTAGGTGCTCGGCAGTCTCGCGCCAGACGTGCGCGGTTGGTTGGATGAGCCCGTGACCCGCCTCATGCTCGGCACCGCCCAGTGGGGCAGCGGCTACGGGGCCACCAACACCGTCGGGCGCCTGTCCGAGGAGCAGGTCGAGCAGCTCGTCGCCGTTGCACGCCGGTGGGGGATCGTCGACATCGACACCGCCCACGGCTACGGCGACGCGGAGGAGCGCCTTGCACCCCATGCGCCCGGGTTCGCCGTGACGACCAAGGTCGCCGGCGCCGAGGACGTTGCGGGCCAGGTGGCCGACTCACGGCGACGCATCGGGCTGGAGCGACTGCACGCCGTACTGCTGCACGACTGGGACGCACTCGATTCAGCGCATCGGCAGCGCGCAGTCTCGGGCCTGGCTGACCTGCTCGAGGCGCGGCTCATCGCGCGGGCCGGGGTCTCCGTCTACGACGCGGACGGGGTCGCCTCTGCCGTCACGGTGTTCGCATCGCAGGGCATTCCCCTCGGCGTGGTCCAGGTCCCGGCGAACGTCCTCGACCGCCGACTCGACGACTCCGCCGACCTGGCCGCGCTGCATCACGACGGTGCCGAGGTAGTCGTGCGCAGCGTCTTCCTGCAGGGCCTGCTGCTCGCCCCCGGCGGCGGCCGGGCCGATCATCCCGACATCGTCCGCTTCCGCGAGAGCACCCTGGGCGCGCATTCCGACGCGTCGCTCGTCGAGACCTGCCTCGCCCACGCGGCGTCCCTGCCGTGGGCCACGCACGTCGTCGTCGGAGCGACGACCCCGGCGGAGCTCGACGAGATCGGTGCCGCCTGGTCCCGCATGGTCCCGGCGCCCGCCGACGAGGCACTGCGCAGCGACGACCTCGCTCTCATCGACCCGCGGCAGTGGTAGTCGGCACGTAGGCTGCGCGGCATGGTGCTGGAGACGAGCCCGGACTCCCCCGCCGCGGTGCGCACCATCGCCCGCAACCTCGCCGACTGGATCAGCCGGCTCGGTGCGGTGTGGATCGACGGGCAGGTCGCCGAGTTCCGCGTGCGCCCGGGCGCACGGTTCCAGTACTTCGTCCTGCGGGACACCGACGTCGACATGTCGCTGCCCGTCAAGGCGGACGGAGCGGTGATCGGCCGGATCGATCCCCCGCTCGCCGAGGGACAGCGCGTCCTCGTCCACGCGAAGCCGGACTTCTACGCGGCGCGCGGCTCCCTGTCCCTCCTTGCACGGGAGATCCGGCCCGTCGGCCTCGGCGCTCTGCTGGAGGAGCTCGCACGGCTGCGCGACCTGCTGGCCGCGGAGGGGCTCTTCGCGCCCGAGCGCAAGCGGCCGCTGCCCTTCCTGCCGCGCCGCATCGGCCTGATCTGCGGCCGCAACAGCGCCGCCATGCAGGACGTGCTCGCCAACGTGCACGACCGATGGCCGTCCATGCCGTTCGAGATCCGCGAGGTGCCCGTCCAGGGAGTCGCGGCGGTCCCGGAGGTCACGGCGGCGGTGGCCGAGCTCGACGCGCTGCCCGAGGTCGACGTCATCATCATCACGCGCGGGGGCGGCAGCGTGGAGGACCTGCTGCCGTTCAGCAACGAGACGCTGGTACGCGCCGTTGCCGCGTGTCGAACGCCCGTCGTCAGCGCGATAGGGCATGAGCAGGATGTGCCCCTGCTCGACCTCGTCGCCGACCTGCGGGCATCAACACCGACCGATGCGGCCAAGCGCGTGGTGCCGTCGATGGCCGAGCAGCGCGCCATCGTGACGTCGCTGCGCCAGCGAGCGCGCAGCGTCCTGCTGCGGCGCATCGACCAGGACGAGCTCGCGCTCGCGCATCGTCGGGCGCGCACGCGAGCCATCGTGACCGCGCGGATCGACACCGCGATCTCCGACGTCACCCACCTCACCGCGCGCGTGCGATCGCTGTCGCCCGCGGCGACCCTCGAGCGCGGATACGCGATCGTCCTCGCGGATGACGGCCGCATCGTGCGCGACGCGGACTCCGTGGCGATGGGCGACCTGCTGGACATCCGCGTTGCGCACGGCCAGCTGACGGCCCGGCGGTGGGACGATCGATGAGGAAGCAGGACGCGGCCGGCACCCGGGGAGCAGCACATGGCGGATGAGGGCAGCGGCCTGACATACGAGCAGGCGCGCGATGAGCTCGAGACCATCGTCGCGCAACTCGAGGCAGGCGGCCTGACGCTCGAGGAATCGCTCGCGCTGTGGGAGCGCGGCGAGGCGATGTCGCGCGTCTGCCAGGCCTGGCTGGAGGCCGCGTCCGGTCGACTCGAGCAGTCAGGCGGCGACGATGACGAGGGCGAGGCAGCCGAGTAGCGGTCAGCCGACAGCAGACAGCGACCGGGCCAGCGACTCGATCTCCGGCCATTCCCCGGTGCCCGACACAATCCACGTGACATCCCCGTCGATCAGCACCAGGCTGCGGCGGTCCGGTGCCTGCCACTCCTGCCACGTCCGGCCAGCCACCTCGCGAGTCCCGGTCGGGGCGCCGCCCGAGGTCTGCTCGTCCAGGTACTGCTCGCTCGTCACGCGGCCCTGGCTCACCTGGCCGTACTCGTCCGTCGGCGTGACGTAGCCGACGTGCAGCACGGGGATGCCCGCCGACGTGGGCGTCGGCTCCCACCGGGCGCTCGTCGGGCGCCACTGGTCGGCCAGCCCTGCGGGCAGCAGGAGGGGGAAGTCGGCGGCCGCCTCGGCGAGCGCGATCGCCGGACCGGGGTCGATGACGGTGACCGCCTCCTCGGTGGGTCGCCAGGCGAGCAGCACGATCGCGAAGACGAGGACGAGGACGACAGCCATCGACCGGATCATGTCCGCGACGGTCTTGCGCAGGTGAGCGTTGGGACGGCCGGTCGGGCGGGGTGAGGTGTCCTCCGGCTCCCCCGCGACCTCGTCGACCGACTCCAGTGGCTCGCTCGGGGTCGTCACGCCCCCATCCTCGCCCATGGTCGCGACGCTGACGAATCGAGCAGGTGTCGGGGCCGCGCTCGCCACTAGTCTGGCGTCATGCCCACTCCGGACCATCAGCCGGAGGTTCCCGACCGGAACCTCGCCCTGGAGCTGGTGCGGGTCACCGAGGCAGCTGCCATGGCGGCTGCACGCTGGGTCGGGCGCGGAGACAAGAACGGCGCCGACGGCGCGGCCGTGAACGCGATGCGACTGCTGATCGGCAGCGTTTCCATGAACGGCACGGTCGTCATCGGCGAGGGCGAGAAGGACGATGCCCCCATGCTGTTCAACGGCGAGCACGTCGGCGACGGCACCGGCCCGGAGGTCGACGTGGCCGTCGACCCCATCGACGGCACGACGCTGGCCGCCAAGGGCATGCCCAACGCGATCGCTGTGCTCGCCGTCACCGAGCGCGGTGCCATGTACGACCCCAGCGCGGTCTTCTACATGGAGAAGCTCGTGGTCGGCCCGGAGGCCGCCCAGGTCATCGACATCACGGCGCCCATCAGCGCAAACCTCTCCGCGATCGCCCGCGCGAAGGGCGAGCGCGTTGCCGACCTGACCGTGTGCATCCTCGACCGCCCCAGGCACGATCAGCTGGTGCGCGAGGTGCGCGAGGCAGGCGCGCGCATCAAGTTCATCACCGACGGCGACGTGGCGGGCGCCATCATGGCGGCGCGCGCCGGCACGGGCGTCGATCTGCTCGCCGGAATAGGCGGGACTCCCGAGGGGATCATCGCCGCGTGCGCGATGACCTGCCTCGGCGGGACCATCCAGGGGCGCCTCATGCCCCGTGACGACGCCGAGCGGCGCAAGGCCCTCGATGCCGGACACGACCTCAACCGGGTGCTCACCACCTCGGACCTTGTCACCGGCGACAACGTGTTCTTCTGCGCCACCGGGATCACCGATGGTGAGCTCATGGAGGGGGTGCGCTACACCCCTCACGGGCCGACGACGCACTCCATCGTGATGCGCAGCAAGAGCGGGACCATCCGCGAGGTTCGAAGCGAGCACCGACTGGCCAAGCTCGCCACCTACAGCGCGGTCGACTTCAGCAGTGCAGGAGGCACAGGCGCGTGACCGAGTTCCACTACACCGACATGCTCCCGCTCGGACCCGACGAGACCCCCTACCGCCTCCTCACCACCGAAGGAGTGCGCGAGGTCACCCTGGGCGATCGCACCTTCCTGAGCATCGACCCGGAGCCGCTGCGACTGCTGGCCTACGAGGCGATCCACGACATCCAGCACCTGCTGCGCCCCGGTCACCTCGCGCAGCTGCGGCGCATCCTCGACGATCCGGAGGCCAGCCCGAACGATCGCTTCGTGGCCCTCGACCTGCTGAAGAACGCCAACGTGGCGGCCGGGGGCGTGCTCCCGATGTGCCAGGACACCGGCACGGCGATCGTCATGGGCAAGCGGGGGCAGCAGGTGCTCACTCAGGGCGACGACGAGCGCGAGCTCTCGCGCGGCATCTTCGATGCCTACCAGCGCCTGAACCTCCGGTACTCGCAGATGTCACCGCTCACCATGTGGCAGGAGCGCAACACGGGGAGCAACCTTCCCGCCCAGGTGGAGATCTACGCCGACACTCATGCGGGCCACGAGCTGCAGTACGACTTCCTGGTCATGGCCAAGGGCGGCGGCAGCGCCAACAAGAGCTACCTGTTCCAGGAGACCGCAGCACTGCTGAACCCGGAGTCCTTCACGCGGTTCCTCGACGAGAAGCTGCGCTCGATCGGCACGGCCGCGTGCCCGCCGTACCACCTGGCCATCGTGGTCGGCGGCACGAGCGCCGAGTACGCGCTCAAGGTCGCCAAGTACGCATCTGCCCGCTACTACGACTCCATCCCGGTCCACGGCTCGGACGAGGGCCGCGGGTACCGCGACCTCGAGATGGAGCAGGAGGTCCTGCGGATGACGCAGGGCTTCGGGATCGGCGCCCAGTTCGGCGGCAAGTACTTCTGCCACGACGTCCGCGTGATCCGGCTGCCGCGCCACGGCGCGTCCTGCCCCGTGGCGATCGCGGTCTCGTGCTCTGCCGACCGCCAGGCGAAGGCGCGCATCACCAGTGAGGGCGTGTTCCTCGAGCAGCTCGAGACCGAGCCGGCGCACTACCTGCCCGAGGTCACCGACGAGCACCTCGACGACGACGTGGTCCGCATCGACCTGAGCCGACCGATGGACGAGATCCGCGCCCAGCTCTCGAAGCTTCCGATCCGTACCCGCGTCTCGCTGACCGGCCCCATGGTCGTGGCGCGCGACTTGGCGCATGCGCGTATCCGCGAGATGCTCGACCGCGGCGAGCCCATGCCGAGTTACCTGCGCGACCACTGCGTCTACTACGCCGGACCCGCGAAGACTCCCGAGGGCTACGCATCAGGCTCGTTCGGGCCCACCACGGCGGGACGCATGGACTCCTACGTCGACCGCTTCCAGAAGGAGGGCGGCTCGCTCGTCATGCTGGCCAAGGGAAATCGCAGCGCCGCGGTGACCAACGCCTGCGCCGAGAACGGTGGCTTCTACCTCGGGTCCATCGGAGGTCCGGCGGCTCGCCTGGCGCAGGACAACATCCGCAAGGTGGAGGTGCTGGACTTCCCCGAGCTGGGCATGGAGGCCGTCTGGCGGATCGAGGTGGAGGACTTCCCGGCCTTCGTCGTCGTCGACGACAAGGGCAACGACTTCTTCGCCGAGACGCTCCGGCCGATCACCACGATCCCGGTCGGACCCCCGAAGTAGTGGAGTGAGGCTTCAGCACCCGCGCACCCTCGAACGGGTCAGCACCCGCGCACCCTCGAACGGGTCAGCACCCGCCATGCCAATGGCGCGCACCAGCACCCTTGCGCCACACCGTCCAGAACGCGCGGTCCTGCCAGTAGCGGTTCCACTTATTGGGCGTGAGCTTGCGCAGCGCCTGCACGATCGCGACGCCCTCGGCGCCCATCTCACGACGGACCTCGGCCTGCATCATCCAGGTCGCACCGCGACCGAGCGGTGCGCTCATCTGGTACGCGCCGTGGTAGACGCCGCTCGTGGACTGGTAGTTGAAGTTGCTCTCCCGATCGAGGATGCACTTGCGGACATCCTCCTTGCCCGGCATGAACCACTTGCCCGTGTACAGGCTCGGTCGCCAGCCGCGCAGGTCGGTCGCCGCGCGGCTGCCCTGCGCATGCGCGGCCTCGCGCTCCCGCTCGGTCATGGGCAGGTCTGCCGGGTCGCCGGCCGAGGCGGGCTCGGCGTCGAGCTTGTCCGGCTCGACCGGCTCGCCGTTCGCCGTGGAGAGCGGCTGGAAGACCTCGTCGGCGGGCTGGGCGGCCATCGCGCCCGTCGGCAGGCCGACGACGAGCGCCATCGCGGCAGCCGCCGCGGTGACGCCGATCCGAACCTGCATGGGGGCTCTTTCCGTTGCCGGACAGGGACAATCGACCCCCTACGGTGCCGAAGTTCGGCCCTATTGTCACGCCGGTGTCAGGTGGTCCATCTCACAGGCAAATAGGGCATTCCGGACATAGGTCAACACCTCTCCCGCGATTTCCCCATAGCCCGACGACTCTGTGATTCAGGTCACATTAGGCTCCATGGCGGGCCCGAAGGACCCCCGCCGGGCACGGGTCAGAGGTTGATGTCCTCGAGCATCTCGGTCACCAGCGCGGCGATCGGCGAGCGCTCGGACCTGGTCAGCGTGACGTGCGCGAACAGCGGGTGGCCCTTCAGCTTCTCCACCACTGCGACCACTCCGTCATGGCGCCCGACGCGCAGGTTGTCCCGCTGCGCGACGTCGTGGGTCAGCACCACTCGGCTGTCGCGCCCGACGCGGGACAGGACGGTGAGCAGCACGTTGCGCTCCAGCGACTGGGCCTCGTCGACGATGACGAACGCGTCGTGCAGAGAGCGGCCGCGGATGTGCGTGAGCGGCAGGACCTCGAGCATCCCGCGATCGACGATCTCCTCGACGACCTCCTGCGTGGTGACCGCGCCGAGGGTGTCGAACACCGCCTGACCCCAAGGCGACATCTTCTCCGCCTCGGTGCCGGGCAGGTAGCCGAGGTCCTGGCCGCCGACGGCGAACAGCGGGCGGAACACGATCACCTTGCGGTGCTGCCGGCGCTCCAGCACAGCCTCGAGTCCTGCGCACAGGGCGAGGGCGCTCTTGCCGGTGCCCGCGCGGCCGCCGAGGGAGATGATGCCGATGTCCGGGTCGAGCAGGAGGTCGAGTGCGATCCTCTGCTCGGCGCTGCGGCCGTGGATGCCGAACGCCTCCCGGTCGCCGCGCACAAGCCGGACGCGCTTGTCCGGCGTCACGCGACCGAGACCGCTGCCGCGATCGGAGATGAGCACCAGCCCCGTGTGGCACGGCAGCTCCGAGGCGATGTCGAGGTCGATGACCTGCTCGTCGTACAGGCGGTCGAGATCGGCTGACGTCACCTCGATCTCCGTCATGCCGGTGTACCCCGTCTCGACGACGAGCTCGGCGCGGTACTCCTCCGCGGGCAGGCCCACGGACGAGGCCTTGACGCGCATCGGCAGGTCCTTGCTCACCAGGACGACAGCTCGACCCTCCGCCTGCAGGTTCCGCGCGACCGCGAGGATGCGGGTGTCGTTGTCGCCGAGCTGCAGGCCGTTCGGCAGCACCGAGACATCCGTGTGGTTGAGCTCGACGCGCACGGTGCCACCGGTCTCGCCCACGGCCATCGGCTCGTCGAGGCGCCCGTGGCTGACCCGCAGGTCGTCGAGGAGGCGAAGCGCCTGTCGCGCGAAGTAGCCCAGCTCCGGGTGGCTTCGTTTGGCCTCGAGCTCGGTGACCACGACGACCGGGATGACGACGTCGTGCTCGTCGAACCGCATCAGCGCTCGCGGATCGGAGAGCAGGACGGAGGTGTCCAGGACGTAGGTGCGACGGGTCGTCTCCTGCGAGCGAGCAGCAGGCACGCGGCCTCCAATCGAGGGCCGCCGGCCCGGCGACCCGGTGCGGTGGCGGCCGGGCGATCGCCCAGCCGTGACGCTGACGCTAGGGCGGGTCATCGCGCAGGACGCGACGCCACGCCGGGTCGAACGGGATCGGCTCAGCCGCCGAACCGGCGCTGACGATCGGCGTAGTTGCGCAGCGCCCGCAGGAAGTCCACGTGCCGGAAGTCCGGCCAGTAGGCCTCGCAGAAGTAGAACTCCGAGTGGGCGCTCTGCCACATCAGGAAGCCCGACAGTCGTTGTTCGCCGGACGTTCGGATCACCAGGTCGGGGTCGGGCTGGCCCTTGGTGTAGAGGTGCTCGGCGATGTGCTCGGGCTCCAGCAGGTTGGCGAGGTCGTCGAGCGACGTGCCCTGCGTCGCATGCTCGTGCAGCAGGGACCGCACCGCGTCGACGACCTCACGACGCCCGCCGTACCCGACGGCGACATTGACGAGCGAGCCCTGGACGTCGCGCGTGCTCTCCTCGGCCTCCTTGAGCATGCGCGCGGTGTTCGCGGGCAGCAGGTCGAGCGCGCCCACCGGGTGCAGTCGCCAGCGCGCCTGCTCGACGAGTCCGGACACCGTCTCCTCGATGATCCCCATCAGGGCCTCGAGCTCGGCCTGCGGCCGATTGAGGTTGTCCGTTGACAGCAGCCACAGCGTGACGACCTCGACTCCCGCCTCATCGCACCAGCCGAGGAACTCCACGATCTTCGCGGCACCGGCCCGATGTCCCTGCGAGGACGTGGTGCCCTGAACCGAGGCCCAGCGGCGGTTGCCGTCGAGGATGACGCCGATGTGTCGCGGCCGGCGCGCGGGCGGGATCTGCTGGGTCAGGCGTCGCTCGTAGATCCCGTAGACGAGATCACTAAGACCCACCGACGACTCCTGCCTGGGGCGCATCCCCGTTGCTCCTGCCGGACAACCTCGCCGCCCGGTCCCCGGGAGTGGCGACGCCCGTCAGGCTACCCCTCCAAGGCCCTCGTGCGGACGCTGATGCGCCTCACCAGATCCGACATGTCGGTGATGGGACGCTCGCAGGTGAAGGAGCGGCAGACGTAGGCGGTCGGCTGATCGCCGAGGACCGGTCGGTCGCGCAGCAGCGGTGCGTCATCCGGGGCGCCGGCGCTGACCACCAGGCCGGGTGAGGTCCCCATCAGCGCGGTCCACCACCAGCGTCCGAGGGTGTCATCTCCCGCGTCGGCGACGAGGCCGACCTCGAGCGGCCCGGCCAGGACGGCGCAGGCAGAGGCCAGGCCCCAGCCCATGGCGCGCGGCGAGCGCGGGCCGATCGTCGTCACGATGCCGAGGGCCCGCTCGGCGATGGTGCGGTACTCCGGCACACCGGTGAGCGCCGACTGTGTCAGGCACGCGTTCGCCAGCGAGGTCCATGCCGAGGGCTCCGCATTGTCGGTGGCATCCCGCGGACGCTGGATGAGGCCGGTCACGTCATCGGCAACCGCGTAGAAGCCGCCCTCGTCGTCGGCGAAGTGCTGGACGGCAACGTCGATGAGGATGCCCGCGAGGACGAGCCACTCCTCGTCGCCGGTGACCTGATGGAGCACCTGCAGCCCCTCGGCTACGCAGGCGTAGTCATCGAGCACCCCTGCCGTGCCACCGGCCGAGCCGTCGCGCGACGTGCGCACGAGCCGATCGTCGTCCTGCGCGCCGAGGTGGACGGCGACCAGGAGGTCGGCGGCCGCGGCCGCGGCCTCGATCCACTCCGGCTCGCGCAGCAGCGCACCGGCCTCGCCGAGCGCAGCGATGGTCAGGCCGTTCCACGACGCGACGACCTTGTCATCGCGACCGGGCCGGACCCGCAGCGCCCGCGCCTCGAACAGGCGCGCACGCACGCCGGCCCAGCGGACCGGGTCATCGGGATCGTGCAGCAGCTGCAGCGTCGACAGGCCGTGCTCGAAGGTTCCGGCATCCGTGACCTTGAGCAGGTCGGCGGCCCACGGGCCGTCGTCAGCCCCGAGCACGTCGACCAGCTGGGCCCGGTCCCAGGCGTAGAACGCACCCTCGCGCCCCTCGCTGTCGGCATCGAGGGCTGCCGCGAAGCCACCCTCAGGCGTGCGCATCTCACGGAGCAGGAAGTCCGCCGTCTCGCGCACCACCCGCTCAGCGATCGGCGAACTGGTGAGGCGCCACCAGTGCGCATACACCCGGAGCAGGAGCGCGTTGTCGTAGAGCATCTTCTCGAAGTGCGGCACGATCCAGCGCGCATCGACGCTGTAGCGGGCGAAGCCGCCGCCCAGCTGGTCGTACATCCCCCCGCGGGCCATCGCCTCAAGCGTTGTCTCGGCCATCCGCAGGGCCGCTGCGTCGTCCGTCAGCGCGTTGTACCGGAGCAGGAACTCCAGGACCATGGACGGCGGGAACTTAGGTGCACCCCCGAACCCGCCCCAGCGCTCGTCGAACTGCTGCTCGAGGGTGCGCACGGCCTCCGCGAGGTCCTCCATCGACGGCGGTGCCGCGTCCGCCTCGGGCAGGCGCCGGGCGGCAAGCGCGCTGGTGATGCGCGTGCCTGCAGCGATGACGTCGTCGCGACGATCCCGCCATGCCTCACTGAGCGCCTGCAGGACCTGGCCGAACGACGGCAGGTTGTGCCGGGCCTCCGGGGGGAAGTAGGTGCCGGCATAGAAGGGCCGGCCATCGTGGTCGAGGAACACCGACATCGGCCACCCGCCGTGGCCCGTCAGGCTCACGGTCGCGTCCATGTAGATGGAGTCGACGTCCGGTCGCTCCTCGCGATCGACCTTGATGCTCACGAAGTGATCGTTGAGGTAGCGAGCGACCTCGTCATCCTCGAAGGACTCGTGCGCCATGACATGGCACCAGTGGCAGGCCGAGTAGCCGATCGACAGGAAGACAGGGACGTCACGTCGACGCGCCTCATCGAACGCCTCCTCGCCCCACTCCTGCCAGTCGACCGGGTTGTCCGCATGCTGCTGCAGGTAGGGGGACGTCGAGCGCGCGAGGCGATTGGGCATGGGCCCATCCTTCCGCGCCGTGCCGTGACGGCCGTGCGCGGCCACCGGCTACCGCTCGACCTCCTTCCGCCCGCGTCGCTGCGTACCATCACAAGAGTGAGTGGAACGGCAGGAGTGCTCACCCCACCCCCCAGCCTGACCTCGGGGGAGGCCGCGGCCCGGCTGGCTGCTGACGGCCCGAACGAGCTGCCCACGGCGCACCCGCGCAGCGCATGGCGGCAGCTGATCGACGTCCTGCGCGAACCCATGCTGCTGCTCCTGATCGGCGCAGGGACGATCAACTTCCTGATCGCCGAGCCCCTCGACGGCATCCTGCTCATGCTCACCGTGATCATCGTGGTGGGCATCTCGCTCTATCAGGAGCGGCGGGCGGAGAACGCCCTGGCTGCACTTCGCGACCTCACGTCTCCCCGTGCGTTGGTCATCCGGGACGGTGGGCAGGTGCGAATCCCCGGGCGCGAAGTCGTGCGCGGCGACGTCGTCCTGCTCGCCGAGGGTGACCGGGTCCCCGCTGACGCCCTCCTCGTCGACGCGGTCAACCTCAGCCTCGATGAGTCGACGCTGACCGGTGAGGCTGTCCCGGTCCGCAAGGTCGTCGCCCACGACCGCGGGGCCGAGCTCGGTCCACCCGGTGGCGAGGACACGCCCTGGGTCTTCTCCGGGACGGTCGTCGTCCGGGGCCACGGTGTCGCCGTCGTCAGGGCCACCGGAGCCAGGACGCAGCTGGGGCGGATAGGCACGTCGCTGCGAGACCTCCCCACCGGGCGCACCAGGCTGCAGCGCGAGATCGACAGGATCGTCCGGATCGTCGCAGTGGCCGGGATCGCGGCCGCCGTCTGCGTAGTCGTGGTCTACGGGCTGACCCGTGGCGACTGGCTCGAGGGCCTGCTGGCCGGCATCGCCACCACCATGTCGATGCTGCCGGAGGAGTTCCCCGTCATCCTCACCCTGTTCCTCGCGCTCGGGGCCTGGCGCATGACGAGGTCCCGGGTGCTCACCCGTCGAGCACCCGTGCTCGAGACCCTCGGCTCGACGACCGTGATCTGCGTCGACAAGACAGGCACACTGACGATGAACCGCATGACGGTCAGCGAGCTCATCGTCGAAGGTCGAACGCATCGGATCGACGACGGGCCGCTGCCGGACGAGGCGCGAGAGCTCGTGGCGTTCGGCGTTCTCGCCTCGCCGGTCAACCCCTTCGACCCGATGGACCGCGCCTTCACCGAGCTGGGCACACGCCTGGGCGGCAGTGCCTCCCATCGGGACGCAGAGCTCATCCGGGAGTACCCGCTCTCGCCGACGCTGCTGGCGCTGTCGCACGTGTGGCGGGTGCCGGGACAGAGGTTGCTCGTCGTCGCCGCCAAGGGTGCCCCGGAGGCGATCGCCGCGCTGTGCCACCTGGATGCCGACGAGACCGCGCACCTGACGGCGCAGGTCGAGCGGGCCACCGCCGACGGGCAGCGCGTGCTCGCCGTGGCGTGCGCCTTGTGGGTCCCGGCGGAGGAGCTGCCGGACGAGCCGCAAGGCTTCGACTTCACTCTCCTCGGCCTGGTCGGCCTGCGGGATCCGCTGCGCCCGGGCGTTGCCGAGGCCGTCGCCGAGTGCACTCGGGCCGGAGTGCGCACCGTGATGATCACCGGTGACTACCCGGGCACCGCCCTCGCGATCGCGCGTGAGATCGGCATGGACCACGCGACCGGCTGCATCACCGGACCGGAGCTCGACCGCCTCGACGATGCCGAGCTGGCTGAGCGCGTGGGATCGACGAGCGTCTTCGCGCGCATGGTGCCCGAGCAGAAGCTGCGCCTGGTCCGCGCCCTGCAGGACAACGGCGAGATCGTCGGCATGACCGGTGACGGCGTCAACGACGCCCCGGCCCTGCGCGCGGCGGACATTGGCATCGCCATGGGCGCGCGGGGCACCGACGTCGCGCGTGAGGCCGCCGCACTCGTGATCACCGACGACGACTTCACCTCCATCGTCGCCGGCATACGGCAGGGCCGCGGGATCTTCGCCAACCTGCGCAAGGCCATGGCGTACGTCGTCGCCATCCACGTGGTGATCTTCGGTATGTCGCTCATCCCGGTGCTGGGGCCGACATGGCCACTCGTGCTGCTGCCATTGCAGATCGCCATGCTCGAGCTCATCATCGACCCGGCCTGCTCGATCGCCTTCGAGGCCGAGGAGGCCGATCCCCGGACCATGGAGCGTCCGCCGCGCCGCGTGACGGAGGGCATCCTCAGCCGACGGGCCCTCACCACCGCTCTCCTGCAGGGCGCTGCCGCTCTCGCCGCCGTGCTCTCGGTCTTCTGGTGGGCCCTTGCGGCCGAGCGTCCCGACGATGTTGTGCGCTCGCTTGCCTTCGCCACCCTGATGCTCGCCAACCTCGGCCTGATCGTGGTGAACCGCTCGTGGCACCTCTCGGCATGGCGCACCTTCCGCGAGCGCCGCAACCGCGTGATCGGCTGGATCCTCGGCGGGGGGCTGGTGCTCGTCGCCGCCGTGATCGGCATACCGCCCGTGCGGGAGGCGTTCCGCCTCGGCGAACTCTCGGCGATCGACTGGGCCATCGCGCTGTCGGCGGCCTTCATCGGCGTCGCCTGGTTCGAGGCCTACAAGGTGCTGCGTCACCGCTGACGATCGCGTCACCGACGCGGCGCGGCGGCGGTAGCCTCCGTCCGTGCGCAGGATCCTCGAACTCTCCCGCTACGTCGTCGTGCTGCCGGCCCTCGGGGCCCTCATCAGCTCCATCGTGCTGATCATCATCGGCCTGTGGGAGGTCGGTGTCGCCGTCTACAAGCTGGTGCAGTTCGACGTGGCGTCCAAGGAGTCCATCGTCGCGATCCTCACTGCCGTCGACACCCTGCTGCTGGCCACCGTGCTGCTGGTCATCGGGTACGGCCTCTACGAGCTCTTCGTGGACGACTCCGTCGAGTTCCCCGCGTGGCTCCACATCCGCTCACTGGACGACCTGAAGGCCAAGCTGATCGGCGTCGTCGTCGCGATCATCGCGGTCGTGTTCCTCGGTGAGCTCGTCGAGGGGAAGGACTCCCAGGCGACCATGATGCTGGGCTTCGGGGCAGGGGCGCTCGTGCTCGCTCTCGCGGCCTTCTCCTACGCGACGCGCTCCTCCGACAAGGACGCCTCCGGCACGAAGGTCTCTGACACGAAGGACTCGGGCACGCAGGGCACGTCCCACGGCTAGTCGACGATGACGCGGCTCTCGCCTGCGGCCGACCACGCCCGCAGCACAGCGCGCGAGAGCACCCGGTGACCGCAGTCGCACCACGCCGGGATCGCATCGTCGGCGCCCGGCACGTCCCGCAGGTCCACGAAGAACGGGGCGCGTCCCGGTGAATGCGGCGCGTCCGGCAGGTCGCGATCGCCATGCGACCGCGCCCGCACCGTCGTCACCACGATCGGGCCGATGTCCGTTGCCAGCACTTTCGCGAGGTGGTGACCCTGCGCGCACTGCACCTGCAGCATCACCGCATCACGACCACCGTGCGGCAGTGCCGTCCATGCCGTCCGTGCGCGTGCCTGCTGCGCGGATCGATCCGTTGTGGTCGTCACGCTCACCACCTCCTGTCCGACCTGCGGCCCGAGCTCTCGGGCCCTTCTCCACGGTAGGCGTGCGTTCCCGGGATGTCCCATCGTTGCGAGCCGCTGACCGGGCAATGCCCGCTCAGCACGAGTCGTGAGGCGCTGCGATACTCCCGTCGATGAGTGACGTCAGGGATCGCTGTGCGGCCGCCGCCCTGCTGGGGGTGCCGGTCGATGCTGATGCCGACGAGGTACGACGCGCGTACCGCCTCTGGGCGCGGATGACGCATCCGGACCACGGCGGCGACCCGGCTGCCTTCGCCCGGCTCACCGCGGCCCGTCGCCTGCTGCTCGACGAGGCGCACCACCCCGGGGTCGACCCGTCACCCCGAGCCACCGCGGCCCCTTCGCCCACTCCGGCCGGTCAGCCCGCACCGCGGCCGCCCTTCCGCGAGGTCGTCGGCCGGCCGCGTCACGCCGCCGCGCTCACCGTGGCGGCCCTCGTCGTCCTGGCCCTGGCCGCGCTCCCCCTGTCGGGGCTGCCCGTGCCGGCGGCGGCGCTGGCGTGCGGTGTCGCGGCTGCCGCCTGGTCCGCGCTTGCGGCACGTTCCGCACTGCGGCCCGGGGCCGACGCGGGCCATCGCATTGCCGCCCACGTGCTCGCCTGGCTGCCCCTCGCCGTTGCCGTGCTGGCCACCTCAACGCTGCTCGGCACCGGCTTCATCGGCGCGCTACCGCTCGTGGCCCTGCCCTTTGCCGCCGTCGTCGGGGCCATCAACGCCGGCGCGGGGCTCTGGCGCCCCCTGACGGGGCCGTCCCGAACCTGACCCGGGCGCCCCTGCCCGATACCTCCGATTCGCACCCCCCCGACGCCATCGAGGCGTACATTGTCGACGCCCGCACGGGGCACCACGCCAAGCCCGGGGGACCGGACGGCGGCGCACAGGATGGGCGGTGAGGCCGTGTCCAGCGTCGATGTCTCAGCGCCTGAGCCCGGCGTCGATGTCGAAGCCGCCGAGCGCGAAATCGCGGGCCGCTCGCTCACCCAGATCGCGTGGTCGAGGCTGCGACGAGACCGCACGTTCATCATCTCCTCGATCGTGCTCATCGTGATCCTGCTCCTGGCACTCCTGGCCCCGCTGATCACCAGCCTGCTGGGGGTCGACCCGTACTCCCTGGACAAGGAGGCCATCGACGAGGCCGGCGGGAAGCCGGTGGGGCCCTGGGGCGGCGCGAGCGTGGAGCATCCACTTGGCGTCGAGTGGGGCACCGGGCGCGACATCCTCGCGCGCCTGCTCTACGGGCTGCGCGTCTCCCTGCTCATCGCCTTCTCCGCCACCGTCCTGGTGGTCGTGCTGGGCACACTCTTCGGGATCATCTCGGGCTACAGCAGGGGCTGGGTCGACGGCTTCCTCGGCCGCTTCATGGACCTGATCCTCGCCTTCCCGTTCCTGCTCATCATCATCGCGCTGTCGGGCTCGCTCACCCAGCGCCTCACCGACCTCGGCATCCCCGAAGGCAATGCCTCGCGCATCACCTACCTGATCCTCGTGCTGGGCATCTTCGGCTGGCCCTACCTCGCGCGCATCGTCCGCGGCGAGGTGCTCAGCCTGCGCGAGCGGGAGTTCGTCGAGTCGGCCGTCTCCCTCGGCGCCAGCACGCCGCGCATCCTCTTCCGCGAGATCCTGCCGAACCTGTGGGCGCCGATCCTCGTCTACGCCACCCTCCTCCTGCCCGTCTACGTCGCCGTCGAGGCCGTGCTGTCGTTCCTCGGCGTCGGTGTCCTGCCACCCGAGCCGTCCTTCGGTGCGATGCTGGCCGACTCCGTCCAGTACTTCACCCTGATCCCCTCCTACCTGTTCATCCCGGGAACGCTGCTCGTCATCGTCGTGGTCGCCTTCAACCTCCTCGGCGACTCCGTGCGCGATGCGCTCGACCCGAAGGCGGCTCACCGATGAGCCGCATCGAAGGACTTCCCCTTGTCGGTGGGTCACGTCGTGATCCATGGGAAGACGTGCGCTCATGAGCGCACGATCACTAGGAAGTGGAGGGCACACAATGGTCAGATTCCGACGAGGTGCGGTGATTGCAGCGACTGCTGCCGCCGCCTCTCTCGTTCTCGCCGCCTGCGGCGGCTCGGGCGGAGGCAGCTCAGAAGGCGGCGGTGAAGAGGGCGGCACCCTCACGATCCTGAGCTCAGCAGAGCAGTTGCTGACGCTGGACCCGCAGGTGGTCTACACCGGTGAGGATCTCGCCTTCCTAGGCGCGACCATCCAGCGGAGCCTCACCGCCTACCAGGTGGCGCCTGGCGACGCCGAGGGCACGACCCTCGTGCCCGACATGGCGACCGACACCGGCACGCCCAGCGAGGACGCGACCTCGTGGTCGTTCACGCTGCGTGACGGCATCACCTGGGAGGACGGCTCGCCCGTCACCTGCGCCGACGTCGCCTACGGCACGTCACGCCAGTTCGACACCGGCCTGGCCGAGGGCGGTCCCGTGTACGCGGTGACCTACCTCGACATCCCGACCAACGAGGATGGCAGCTCGCAGTACCTCGGCCCGGTCGACGGCACCGGCCAGGAGCTCTTCGACTCCGCCGTGACGTGCTCGGAGGACAACAAGACGATCACGTTCAACCTGAACCAGCCCGTCCCCGACTTCAACTACACGGTGACTCTGGGCTTCAGCCCGGTCCCCGCGGGGATGACCACGGGCGAGGAGTACGCGAACAAGCCGATGTCCAACGGCCCGTACAAGATCCAGGAGTACACAAAGGGCCCGGGCGGCAAGCTCGTCCTCGTCCGGAACGAGAACTGGAGCAAGGACAGCGATCCGTACCGCCTGGCTCTGCCCGACTCGTGGGTCGTGAACTTCGGCATCGAGGAGACCGTCGGCGAGCAGCGCGTCATGCAGAGCTCCGGCGAGGACGCCACCGCGATGGTGCAGTCGCTCACGACGGCCTCGCTCCCGGTGGTCTTCGAGGATGCCCAGTACGAGGGTCGTCGCATCGACGCGTTCGACGCCTACACGATCTACGCGGCGCTCAATACCGAGAAGCTCCCGGACGAGAAGGTCCGTCAGGCCATCGGCGCCGCCCTCGATCGCGAGGCGCTCATGCTCAATGCGGGTGGCACCTACGCCGGCGACTACGCCGACGGAGCGGTCAAGCCGAACATCGGCATCGACTACGCGCCCACCGGGCTGTGGGAGACGCTGCTCGGCGCCGAGGTTCCGCCGACAGGCGATCCGGAGCTGGCCAAGAAGCTGCTCTCGGAGGCCGGGGTGTCCAACCTCGAGGTCACGCTCGACTACGGGCAGACCGAGGACAATGACAAGGCCGCAGCCATCTGGGTCGAGTCCCTCGCACGGGCCGGGATCACGGTGAAGCCAAATCCCATCGAGCGGGGCCAGTACTACGGCGTCGTCTTCGAGAACCCGAACGAGATCATGCTCGGCGGATGGGGCCCTGACTGGCCCAATGCGTCGACCGTGCTCCCGCCGCTGTTCGTGCAGGGCTGGAACCTGTCTCGCGTGAACGACGAGGCCTTCGCGGCCAAGGTCAAGGAGGCCTCGCAGGAGGTCGATCGCGAGAAGCAGGCCACGATGTGGCACGAGCTGAGCAAGGAGGCGGCCCAGAAGATGTGGATCGTCCCGACGCGGTTCGGTCGCGACCAGCGGCTGGCCGGCACGAAGGTCGGACCGATCTTCAGCTGGGCGGCCTACGGCTCGTACCCCTACCCGATCATGTACGCCACGCAGTAGCAGCAACCGCTGGTGGGGAGCAGGCTCGCCTGCTCCCCACCAGCGTCATTCGGGAGCCTGGAGGGAGGGCAGCATGGCGGCGTACATCATCCGGCGCGTCCTGATCATGCTGCTGCTGCTCCTGCTGCTGACCCTCATCGTCTTCGTGCTCTTCAGCCTGCTCCCCGCGGACGTGGCGCGCCTGACGTGCGGGAAGATCTGCACCGACCAGACCATCGAGCTCAACCGCATCAGGCTCGGCCTCGACAAGTCCGTGTTCGAGCAGTACTGGCTGTTCCTCTCCGCACTGTTCGTCGGCCGGACCTACGGGATCGGCGACGGCGCCATCGTGTGCGAGGCACCCTGCCTGGGCTGGTCCTTCACCAAGTCCGAGCCCGTGCTCGAGCTGATCCTGCAGCGCCTGCCGACGACGATCTTCCTGGCGCTCGGCGCGTTCGTGCTCTTCCTCGTCGGCGGCGTCCTGCTCGGCGTCTACAGCGCCCTGAAGCGGGGTGGCTGGCAGGACCGCACCATCACCAGCGTCGCCCTCATCGGCTACTCGCTGCCCTCGTTCTTCTTCGGTCTCGTCGTCATCTACTTCGTCATCATCCGATGGCAGGTCCTCCCCTTCCCGCAGTACGAGCATCCGTGGGACGACCCGGTCCAGTTCCTGCAGACGATGATCCTGCCGTGGCTGGTGCTCGCGATCCTCTACGCAGCGTTCTACACACGGCTGACCCGAAGCCAGATGCTGGAGACCCTCGGCGAGGACTACATCCGCACCGCCCGGGCCAAGGGGCTGCCGGAGCGCACGGTCATCCGCAAGCACGCCCTGCGCGCCGGGCTGACGCCGATCGTCACGGCAGCCGGCCTCGACCTCGCCGGGCTGCTGGGCGGCGCGATCATCCTCGAGGCCGTCTTCAGCCTGCCCGGGCTCGGCGGCCTGGCGATCTCGTCGGTCGTCAATCCCGACCAGGCGATCCTCGTGGGGATCACGCTGGTGACCGCCACCTTCATCATCGTGGCGAACCTGATCGTCGACATCCTCTACGCGGTCATCGATCCACGGGTGAGGGTCGCATGAGCCACGACTTCCTCCAGATCAACGACCTGCGGGTGAGCTTCCCGACCGATGACGGGGTGGTTCGTGCGGTCTCCGGGCTCACGCTGTCCGTCGGCCGGGGGGAGACGCTCGCGATCGTCGGCGAGTCCGGCTCGGGCAAGTCGGTCACCGCGCAGGCCATCATGGGACTGCTCAACCCCCTGGCCACAGAGATCGACGGACGCATCCTGCTCGACGGCGTTGACCTGCTCGCCTGCGACCCCGAGCACCGGCGCAGCATGCGCGGCTCGGCGATGGCGATGATCTTCCAGGACCCGCTCTCCAGCCTGCATCCCTTCTATCGCGTGGGAGACCAGCTGATCGAGGCCGTCCGGATCCACCAGGACGTGACCAAGAAGGAGGCCCGCACCCAGGCGATAGACGGGCTGCGCCGGGTCGGGATCCCCGACCCCGAGCGTCGCGTGGACGACTACCCCCACCAGCTGTCCGGCGGGATGCGCCAGCGCGTAATGATCGCGATGGCGCTGATCAACGGGCCCCAACTGCTCATCGCCGACGAGCCGACCACGGCGCTCGACGTGACCGTGCAGGCCCAGATCACCGACCTGATGATGGACCTGCAGCAGCAGACGGGCACCACGATGATCGTCATCACGCACGACCTCGGCGTCGTGGCCGAGATGGCCGATCACGTGTGCGTCATGTACGGCGGACGCGTCGTGGAGTACGGGACCACTGATGCCGTCTACTACCGACCCTCAATGCCCTACACCCGGGGCCTGCTCGCCTCCGTTCCCCGCCTCGACGGTGCCTACGACGAGCACCTCGATCCCATCCCGGGTAACCCACCGTCGCTGATCCGGCCGCCGTCCGGGTGCGTGTTCCACCCGCGGTGCCGGGAGCGCGAGGCCGTGCCGGGCGACCTGTGCAGCACGGTGGAGCCGGACCTCGTCACGGCCGGCCCTGATCACCGCGCGCGCTGCCACCTGCTGACGGAGGGCACGCCGTGAGCGATCCCACGGCGACGTCATCGCAGGACATCGTGGAGGTGGACGACCTGCGCGTCCACTTCCCCGTGCGCAGCCGTGGGTTGTTCCCCCGCGTGATCGGCCAAGTCAAGGCCGTCGATGGTGTCAGCCTGCGCATCCCCAGCGGCCAGACGCTCGGTCTGGTCGGTGAGAGCGGGTGCGGGAAGTCCACGACAGGCCGGGCGATCCTGCGCCTCGCGCCGATCACGTCCGGGAGCGTCCGCCTCGAGGGCCGCGACGTCACCGAGCTGACGCGCCAGCAGTTGCGTCCCCTCCGGCGTGAGGCGCAGATGATCTTCCAGGACCCCTTCACGTCCCTCAACCCCCGGCAGACCGTCGGGACGATCATCGCCGCGCCCTTCCGCATCCAGGGGGTCGAGCCGCCCGGCGGCGTAGCGTCAGCCGTGCGGGAACTGATGGACCGCGTCGGGCTCAACCCCGAGCACGTCAACCGCTACCCGAATGAGTTCTCCGGCGGCCAGCGCCAGCGCATCGGCATCGCCCGCGCGATCGCCCTGCGTCCGCGACTGATCATCTGCGACGAGCCCGTGTCCGCCCTCGACGTCTCGATCCAGGCACAGATCCTCAACCTCCTCGCCGGACTCCAGGACGAGTTCGGGATGTCATACCTGTTCATCGCGCATGACCTGGCAGTAGTCCGCCATGTCGCCCAGCGGGTTGCCGTCATGTACCTCGGCCGCATCGTGGAGAGCGCATCGCGCGACGAGCTGTTCTCCGCTCCCCTGCATCCGTACACCTTCGCGCTCATGTCTGCCATTCCCGTTCCGGACCCCGTCGCCCAAGCCGCTCGTGAACGGATCGTCCTCAGCGGCGATCCACCGAGTCCACTCGATCCCCCACCCGGCTGCGCCTTCCACACGCGCTGCTTCAAGGCGCAGGACAGGTGCCGGTCGGACGCTCCTGCCCTGCGGGAGATGGGTGACGGCCACCAGGTCGCCTGCCACTTCCCCATGGCCGAGCCTGCGACTGACCCGCACTGATGCGAGCGGAGACCGCCGAGCTGCTTCAAGATCAGCGCTATCGACGCCTGTTCTCGTCTCGCTTCATCAGCAACGTCGGCAACGGCATGCAGCCGATCGCCCTCGCGTTCGGTGTCCTCGCCCTTCCCGGAGCCACGCCGTCCTCACTGAGCCTCGTGCTCGCCGCGCAGGCGGTGGCCGTGCTCTTTGTGCTCCCCTTCGGTGGCGCCATTGCCGATCGCTACGGAGCCGCGCGCATAGTCGGCGGGACCGACATCCTGATCAGCATCGTCGTCCTGATGCAGGCGGCCCTGTTCCTCACTGCGAACGCGACGGTGCCGCTCCTCACCGTGCTCGCCGTCATGGCCGGCGCGCTGAACGGAATGTGGTACCCCGCGTTTGTCGGCCTGACGCCGGACGTCGTGCCGGAGGGATCCCTGCAGCCGGCCAATGCGTGGCTGTCCGTCGCGCACAACGTCGGCTACATCCTCGGGGCGAGTCTCGGGGGGCTGATCGTGGCCTCGGCAGGCCCGGCAGCAGCCCTGGCCGTTGATGCGGCGAGCTTCCTCATCGCCGGCATGCTCGTGTGGTCGTTCCGTCGGGTCTCGCACACACGCCACTCAGGGGAGTCGATGGTGCGCGACATCATCGAGGGCTGGGGCGTCTTCATCTCGTACCGCTGGGTGGTGGTCATCTCCGTCTCGTACAGCTTCATCGTGATGTGCTGGCACGCCTCCGAGGCCGTGCTCGGCCCCGTCCTCGCCAATGAGGTCTACGGCGGTCCACGCGGCTGGTCCGTCGTGCTCGCTGCGCAGGCGTGCGGGCTGCTCGCAGGAGGCCTCATCGCGGTGAAGGTGAAGCCGCGACGTCCGCTCATCGTCGGCAGCCTCGTCACACTGACCCTCCCGGCGTGGGAGCTGATGTTCGCCGGGGAGCTGCCCCTTGTCGCGGTCGCCCTCGGGGCGATGGCCGTCGGCATAGCCATCGAGTACTTCTACGTCGTGTGGATGACGGCCTTCCAGGCCAACATCCCGCGGGAGTCGCTCTCGCGAGTGGGCTCCTACGACGCCTTCGGCGCGCTGATGCTCGGTCCGCTCGGTATCGCGCTTGCCGGCCCGCTCATCGGCCTAGTCGGGCTGTCGGTCGTCTTCGTCGCAGCAGCGGCGATCTCCTTCGTCGCCATCGGGGGCATGCTCGCGTCATCGTCCGTCCGCGGGCTTCGCATGAACGCCGCGGCGGACGGGGCAACGGGCACCGACCCGGCCTAGGACCGTCCGTCCTGCTCCGGCGTGAGCACGCGCCGCAGGCTCACCAGCAGCACCGCCGCGATCACCAGGCCGGCCACGATCACGATCAGCCACGCAACGTCATGCCCCGCTCCGAGCAGGAGCCCGGTCACTCCCGGCCCGAGCACACCGGAGAACGCCCACGACCAGCTGAGGAGGGCGTTGTACCTACCGCGCAGGTGGTCAGGAGCAAGGTCGTTCGCGATCGCCGGGGCGACAGGAGACCAGATGGTCTCCCCGAATGCGAAGACCAGCATCCCGACCAGCACGGCGACGACGGCAGCCGCGACCGGCACGTGCGCCGCGGCACCGATCGCCACCCACGACACCGCCCACAGCAGGCCTACAAGCCCACCGAGCAGGCTCCTCGACCGACCCTGGATCAGGGACAGGACGAACAGCTGCCCGATCACGATGGCACCGGCATTGACGGCGTACGCCCAGCCCACCATCGACAGGTCAAGCCCGGCCACCTGCGTGATGTAGACCGGCAGGCCCACCTCGAGCGAGCCATAGCCGAAGGTCAGCAGGAAGATCGACGCGACCGCCAGCCGTACCACGGCACGGTCCCGCAGGACCTCGCGGTAGCCCGAACTCGAGCGACCCTGTGGCGCATCGTCGGCAGCGGCGTCCGGCTGCTCCCGAGCAGGGCCGACCCCGACTCCCCGCATGGGGATGAGGATCGCCAGGTACACCACGAAGGTGGCAGCATCCAGCAGATAGAGCAGCACGAAGCTCGACGGATCCGCGACGTTCGCGATGACGGCGCCGAGCATGCCGCCCACGCTGAGGCCCAGGTTGAGGCACATGAACTGCAGGCCGAAGAGCTTCTGGCGGTCCTGGCGCGGCGTCACCCGGGCATACAGGGCGGACTGCGGGGCCCAGAGGGCCGCATCGCCGATGCCCAGGACGATAAGCACGATGACCGCGGCAGGAACGCTGGCCACCCAGCCGAGGGAGCCGACGCTGACGGCGGTGATGACCAGCCCTGCCATGAGGACCGGACGCGGACCCCATCGATCGACCAGCGCACCGACACCCGGGGTGGCGACGAGCGTGACGATCGACAGGAAGGCCACGAGCAGGCCCGCCGTTGCGATCCCCAGGCCGCGGACCTCGCCGAGGTAGATGATGAAGAACGGGAGCGTGACACCGCTGCCCACGGCGGAGATCAGGTTCCCGGTAAGGATGCGCCGAGCGGCGGGCGTGACGACGCCGAAGGTCGACGTCACCGACTCGCGCATGCG
>JAFMFD010000077.1 GCA_017856385.1 Actinomycetota bacterium | reverse complement strand
ATCGTCGTCGCAACCTCCTGCTTGCCCGATCCGCGCCGGACCACCTCGTAGGCGCCGGCTGGGGGCTGGGGGAGGGGCTGGGTCGTCGCCCGGCGTGTCGGGTAGGCCCCGCCGAGCTCGCGCCGCAGGTGGTGCATGTACTCGACGGTCTCGTCGTGCGGGCCGGGGTTGTAGTACGGCGGCAGGTAGGGGTTCTCCTCGAGCTGCGCGTCCGTGATCGGGATGTGCAGGGTGTCGCGGAAGGCCTTGAGGTCCTCGAGCGTGAGCTTCTTCATCTGGTGCGTGGAGTTGCGCCCCTCGAAGTGCGAGCCCAGGGTCCACCCCTTGATCGTCTTGGCCAGGATGACGGTCGGCTGGCCCTTGACATGCGTGGCCGCGTGGTAGGCCGAATACAGCTTGCGGTAGTCATGGCCGCCGCGCTGGAGGCTCCAGATCTCCTCGTCGCTCCATGCCTCGACGAGTTTGGCCGTGCGCGGGTCGCGCCCGAAGAAGTGCTCGCGCACAAAGGCGCCGTCCTCGGTCTTGAAGGTCTGGAAGTCACCATCGGGCGTGTTGTTCATCAGACTGACGAGGGCGCCATCGCGGTCCGCGGCGAGCAGCTGATCCCACTTGCGCCCCCAGATGACCTTGATGACGTTCCACCCGGCGCCGCGGAAGAGGCTCTCCAGCTCCTGGATGATCTTGCCGTTGCCGCGGACGGGGCCGTCGAGCCGCTGCAGGTTGCAGTTGACCACGAACGTGAGGTTGTCGAGCTCCTCGCGGGCCGCGAGCGTGAGCGCTCCCACCGCGTCGACCTCGTCTGTCTCGCCGTCGCCGAGGAAGGCCCACACGTGCTGGTTGGAGGTGTCCTTCAGGCCACGGTGCTGGAGGTACTTGTTGAACCGCGCCTGGTAGATGGCGTTGAGGGGCCCGATCCCCATCGACACCGTCGGGAACTGCCAGAACCACGGCATCAGGCGGGGGTGGGGGTAGGAGGGAAGGCCGCCCCCAGGATGGGACACCTCCTGGCGGAAGCCGTCCAGCTGGCGCTCCGTCAGGCGTCCCTCGATGAATGCGCGGGCATAGACGCCGGGTGATGCGTGACCCTGGAAGAAGACTTGGTCACCGCCGCCCGGCGCATCCGGGCCCTTGAAGAAGTGGTTGAAGCCAACCTCGTAGAGGGTCGCGGACGACGCGTAGCTGGAGATGTGGCCGCCCACCGAGATCCCGGGCCGCTGCGCCCGGTGCACCATGATGGCGGCGTTCCAGCGGATGAGTCGCCGGATCTGCTTCTCGAGCTTCTCGTCGGTCGGGAACGAGGGCTCCCGCTCGGGCGGGATCGTGTTGATGTAGTCGGTGCTGCGCAGGCTGGGCACGCCGACGTTGCGCTCGGCCGCGCGCCGCAGGAGCGACAGCATGAGGTAGCGCGCGCGGTAGTTGCCGGAGTGGTCGACGACGTTGTCGAAGGACTCGACCCACTCGTTCGTCTCGTCGGGGTCGACGTCGACGTACTGGGTGGGCAGGCCACTGGCGATCAGGGGGTCGCGGTCACGTCCGAGGGTCACGGTATTCCTTCGACTCAGCCGGGTTCGGGGTCTCCGGGCCCGGGCGGTGCACGGGGTGTGGACCTCATCCTTCCGCATCCGCCCGCCCTGCTGCCACGCGGCTTGGTCCTGCGGCGTTCACGGGGGCAAAAAGGTGATGGCAATGCGGCAGGGAGGCTTGCGCCGGGGCTCAACGTCCGGTGGACTACCCCCTGCGGGGGTCGACCGGCCCCAGCAGCCAAGAGCATCGCGGGCGCTGCCCGGGGGCCGAGGGTGAGGAGCGATGTGACCGCCGCAGCGGACGACGAGGCGCGCACGCGCGCCGGTCGGCTCGGGCTGGAGCCCGGAAGCACCGTGCAGGAGGTCGGCTACGACGCCGACGTCGATGAGGGGCTGCGGTCGGCCATCGAGGAGATCGTCGGCGGCGAGATGGTCGATGACGACTTCGACGATGTCGTCGACGTCGTGATCCTGTGGTGGCGCGATGAGGACGGCGACCTCGTGGACGCGCTCGTCGACGCCATCGGGCCGCTCGCCGATCACGGGGTGGTCTGGCTGCTGACGCCGAAGCCGGGGCGCGACGGCCACGTCGAGCCGGAGGACATCGCCGACGCCGCTCCGACGGCCGGCCTCCAGCAGACGAGCACCATCAGCGCCGGTGCGGCATGGCAGGGCACCCGCCTGGTCGCCCCGCGCGCCAAGCGGTAGCCCACGCAGTCGTTCGGTCCTGAATCGCCAGTCCCTTCACGTCCAAGCAGCTGACACACCCCAGGAGCTGACATGTCCGACGCCGTCCTGAAGGTGGGCGACCTCGCCCCCGACTTCGCCCTCGCCAACCAGTACGGCGAGCAGGTGGGCCTCTCGGACTTCCGCGGGCGGAAGAACGTCGTGGTCATGTTCTATCCGTTCGCCTTCACGGGGATCTGCACGTCGGAGCTGTGCACGCTCCGCGACCGCATGCTGGAGTTCGACAACGACGACACGGTGACGCTCAGCATCTCGTGCGACAGCGTTCCTTCGCTGAAGGTCTTCGCGATGCAGGAAGGCCTCACCCATCACCTGCTCAGCGACTTCTGGCCGCATGGGGAGGTCTCGCGGGCCTACGGGGTGTTCCTCGCAGACAAGGGCTTCTCCACGCGCGGCTCCTTCGTCATCGACAAGGAGGGCGTGATCCGCTGGCTCGTGGTGAACGGCCCGGGTGAAGGCCGCGACGCCGACGACTACGTGGCCGCCCTGGCTGCACTGGCCTGACCCACTCGCGGTCGCACTGTCGCGCGACCTTCGTGGGCCCGCTCTGTTGCGGCCCACTCGCGGTCGCACTGTCGCGCGACCTTCGTGGGCCCGCTCTGTTGCGGCCCACTCGCGGTCGCACTGTCGCGCGACCTTCGTGGGCCCAGACGGACTCGAACCGCCGACATCCTCCTTGTAAGGGAGGCGCTCTAGCCAACTGAGCTATGGGCCCGGATCGAGGCTACCGATCGCCGAGCACCCAGGATCGGCGCGGGTGGGGGCAAGTAGCCTGACGCCATGCCCGCCACCGTCGGCCAGGTCGTCCGGCTGCTTGAGCACCGCTACCCGGTTGGCCTCGCCGCGGACTGGGATGCCGTGGGCCTGACCTGCGGGGATCCCAGCGCCACCGTCTCCCGTGTCCTGTTCGCGGTCGATCCCGTCCGTGACGTCGTCGACGAGGCGCTTGTGCTGCAGGCCGACATGGTCGTGACGCACCATCCCCTGCTCCTTCGCGGTGTCCACTCGGTCGCGCCCGTCGACCACAGGGGCAGCGTCCTGCACACCCTCATCACGCATGGGATCGCGCTTTACTCCGCGCACACCAACGCCGACCATGCACGACCGGGGGTGTCGGATGCGCTTGCCGACGTCCTCGGGGTCACGGACACCGTTCCCCTGGTTCCCGAAGCGCATGACGCGACCGTGGGCACGGGTCGGGTGGGGCGCCTGGACGAGGTCCTCACCCTCGAGGCCTTCACGGCGCGGGTCGGCGAGCGGCTGCCGGCCACCGCTCAGGGGGTCCGTGCCGCGGGCGATCCCCAGCGCCTCATCGAGACGGTCGCGGTATGCGGGGGGTCGGGCGACGCCTTCCTGTCGGACGCTGCGCGGATCGCCGACGTGTACATCACGGCAGACCTGAGGCACCACCGGGCGCAGGACCACCTCGTCGATGGGGGCTGCGCGCTCGTCGACGTGGCGCACTGGGCGAGCGAGTGGCCCTGGCTCCCGGTCGCGGCTGAGGCACTGCGAGCCGACTGTGCCGCCGCCGGCAGTACGGTGGACGTCCACGTGTCCACGATCGTCACCGATCCCTGGACCCTGCATCGAGGGAGCCAGCCCTGAACGCCGATCCCGCCGTCCAGCTTCGGCTGCTCGACCTGCAGGACCACGACACGCGGCTGACCCAGCTCGCACACAGAGCCAGTCACCTGCCGGACTCCACCGTGCTCGCCGAGGTGGACGCCCGCCTGGCGCGGCTGCACGACGAGATCGTGGCTGCGGAGACCATCGCCGGCGACCTCGAGGTCGAGCAGGAGCAGGCGGATCGCGACGTCGAGCAGGTGCGTGAGCGTCGTCGTCGCGACCAGGATCTGCTCGACTCGGGCAGCATCGGCGACCCCAAGCAGCTCCAGGCGATCCAGTCGGAGATGGAAAACCTGGTGCGCCGTCAGTCCGACCTGGAGGACATCGAGCTCGAGGTCATGGAGCGCGTCGAGGGGGCACGGGCCGCTGTGGCACACCTGACGGCCGAGCGTGCGTCGCTCTCCGGGGAGCGCGACGTACTCGCGCAGCGAGTGAGCGATCAGCTGGCCGATATCGAGGCTGAGCGAACCACGGTGGTCGCCGAGCGAGAGCACATCGCGGCCGAGATCCCCGCAGACCTGCTTGGCCTGTACGACCGGATCAGGGCCGACCATGGGGGAGTGGGCGCGGCGCCCCTGCACCGCGGGTCATGCCAGGGCTGCCGCCTTGCGCTGCCGCCCACGGAGATCGAGGCGCTCCGCGCTGCTGCGCCCGATGCCGTCGTGCGCTGCGAGGAGTGCCGCAGGATCCTGGTGCGCACATTCGAGTCCGGGCTGTGACGCGCTCGCTGATCGTTGAGGCAGACGGGGGCTCGCGGGGCAACCCTGGCCCTGCGGCCTACGGCGCCGTCGTCATCGACGCCGTGACCGGATCGGTCCTCGCCGAGCTCGCGGAGTACCTGGGGGAGGCGACGAACAATGTCGCCGAGTACCGCGGTGCCATCGCCGGCCTGGAGTACGCGCACGAACTGGATCCCGACGCCAACGTCGAGGTGCGCATGGACTCCAAGCTCGTCGTCGAGCAGATGAGCGGGCGCTGGCAGGTCAAGCACCCCGACATGCGTGCTCTGGCCAAGCGGGCGATCGCGATCGTTCCCCCGGGTCAGGTCTCGTTCACGTGGCACCCGCGTGACCGCAACGGTCGAGCCGACGCGCTCGTCAATGAGGCCCTCGATGCCGCCCTGCGCGGTGATCTCACGCCGATCAGGCGTGTCGACGGCGTGACGGCCGAGGACACCCTCGCCGAGGACGTCGTCGGCGGTATCGAGGTCGAGCGCAGTCGCGCCATCGTCCAGGAGGCCGCAGAGCATCCGCCTCGCGTGATGATCGGCTGGGCCGACGTGGGGCGACCGACGGTCACCGTCATGGCCCGCCACGGTGCGACGGAACTGAGCCTGGAGAAGCGCTTCAGCGGGCGGGGCGGGTTCGATGCTCCCCTGGCCGACCTGGGCCGTCGGCAGGCCGAGGCCCTTGCCGTCGAGGTGGCGGCGCGAGGCGACATCGACCGGATCGTCTCCTCGCCGCTGCTGCGGACGCGCCAGACCGCGCAGGCGGTCCAGGACGCGACCGGACTGCCCATCGAGGTGGTGGACGGCTTCGCCGAGTGCTCGTTCGGCGACTGGGACGGCCACACCTTTGCGGAGGTCCGTGAGCGCTGGCCGCGCGAACTGGAGGAGTGGCTCTCCTCGACCGACGTGCCTCCGCCGGGTGGCGAGTCGTTCGTGGCCTGCCGGGAGCGCGTGCTGCGCGCGCGGCAGCAGGTCGTCGAGTCCTATGCGGGGGAGAGGGTGCTGGTCGTGGCGCACGTGACGCCGATCAAGCTCATGGTCGCCCACGCCGTCGGAGCACCGCTGGAGAGCCTGTACCGCATGGAGCTGCCGCCCTGCTCGTTGAGCACGCTCGCCTGGTTCCCCGACGGCAACGCGTCGATGTTCAGCTTCGCCGAGTCAGCCCACCTGCGCGAGGTGAACACGCCCCACGGCGTGTGATGTCACGAGTCGATGATGACGTCGAGCGTCGGTGCCCGGCCACCTGCGGAGGAGTTGACCTCCAGCCGGTGACCGGCACGCTCGAGCACGCTGACGAGCTCGTCGATGGTGCTCGGCACGCGACGTGACGTGGCCAGCGACCGCACGAGCAGCCCCTTGGTGGCCTTGTTGTGATGGCTCACCGTGATGAGCCTGCCATTGCGCTCGGTCAGCACGCGTACCGTGACGGATTCGCCGTCGCGCTCCTCGGGCACCGGGCCGAGGGCGACGTAGGTCGACGACCTCATGTCGACGACGAGGCCGGAAGTCGCGCGGAGGACCTCCCGGATCGCCGGACGCCATGCGGTCGCGATGCCGCCCACTCGGGGCAGTGTTGCGCCGCCGCTGAGACGGTAGGCGGGGATGATGTCGCTGGGTCGCACGAGCCCCCAGAGTGCCGATGCGATCGCGACGTGCTGGTCCAGTCGAGCACGGGCCGCAGGGGTCAGTGAAGTCGCGTCGAGCGATTCATAGAGCACCCCGGTGTAGACCTCGATCGCCGGTGCGCACGGGTGATGGCGGAGTCCGGCGTTCAGGGCGACGTCGCCGTGCTGGGTCGGGCCGAGGTCCAGCACGCGTGTCGCGGTGGCGGTCCTGCCCTCGCAGAGGCGGATCAGTGCGTCGAGCACACGCGTGCGTGTCGCGGTGAGCGAGGGGTACGACATCGCGTCCAGGCGCAGCGGCGGGCCCGCGGAGGCGGGGGACTTGCCCTCGCTGGGGGGCAGCAGGATGAGCACGGCCGTCAGGCTAGCGAGAGCGGGGGGTACCCTTGCGGAGGACGAGCCAGCCGGGTGATCGCGGCACGTGTCTTCGCGACGCGGGTCGAGGAAAGTCCGGACTCCACAGGGCAGGGTGGTGGGTAACGCCCACCCGGGGTGACCCGCGGGACAGTGCCACAGAGAACAGACCGCCGTGAGCGATCACGGCAAGGGTGAAACGGTGGTGTAAGAGACCACCAGCACTGCAGGTGACTGCAGTGGCTCGGTAAACCCCACCCGGAGCAAGGTCAACAAGGGCTGGGCGACCAGCCTGCGCAGGTGAGCGGCCCGCTCATCGCCTGCGGGTAGACCGCACCAGGCCGACGGCAACGTCGGTCGCAGATGGATGATCACCGGCCCGCCTCGGCGGGTCACAGAATCCGGCTTACAGGCTGGCTCGTCCCCCGTCGCGGGCACCCGCGGACGGGCGGCCGCCCGCCTCCTGATCGGTCTCGTCGTCCTCGATAGCCGCGACCACCTTGGCGCAGGCGTCGCCCAGGGTGGTGAACTCCGCGGGGGTGAGGACGTCGAGCAGGTGCTGGCGCACCCCCTCCACGTGATCGGGGGCCGCCGCGACGATGGTCTCCCAGCCTCGGTCGGTCAGTGCCGCGAACCAGCCGCGACGGTCGTCCTGGCAGGGCATCCGCTCCACCAGGCCCGCGCGCTCCATGCGGTCGACCTGGTGGGACAGCCGGCTCCGCGAGGCTCGGGTGGCCTCGGCGAGGTCGCTCATGCGAAGGCGGCGCTCGGGCGCCTCGGAGAGATGGACGAGGATCTCGTAGTCGGCCAGCGTGAGCCCGTGGCGCTCGCTCAGCTCCCTGCTGAGGCGGTCATTGAGCAGACGTGACGACGCGAGCCACGCGCGCCAGTGGCGCTGCTCGTCGTCCGAGAGCCATCGGGTCATGCGTCCAGGTCCCAGACGCGCACGCCGCCGATGATCCCGGCGGTGTTGGCGATGATCTCGCCCCGCGGCCCGATGTCGGCGGGGGCGAGGTGCTTGGCATTCCCGCCACCCACATAGAGGTGGTCGAAGTAGAGCATCTCGTCGAAGGCCACGATGGCGCGCCTCACGCGCTTGGACCAGCGCTCATTGCCGATCTCCTTGCGCTGGGCATTGCCGAGGGCGATGTCGAAGGAGAGTCCGCCCTTGAATGGCCCGTGGCTTAGTTCGAGGTGGGGCAGGAGGGCTCCGTTGCTGAACAGGGCCGTGCCGACCCCTGTGCCCAGTGTGAGGACGAACTCCAGGCCCTCGCCAAGAACCACGGCGCAGCCCTGCATGTCGGCGTCGTTGACCACCTTCGTCGGCAGTCCGAAGCGCTGGGCGAGGGCATGGCCGAGGTCGAATCCGTGCCACTGGGCGGCCAGCCCTGGATCGCGGTCACCGCCGTAGACCGACCGGGAGAGTGACGGGACCTCGATGACGCGGCCGTCGCGCACGAGGCCCGGGAAGCCCACAGACACCCGGTTGACACCCAGCATCGGCTGCGCGAGGCCCGCGACGGTCTCGACGAGCAGCTCGGGCGGGCACGGGTAGGGCGTGTCGACGCGAACGCGCTCGGAGACCATCACGGCCTGAGCGTCCACGATCGACGCCTTGATCCCACTGCCGCCGATGTCGACGGCGAGGGTCAGCACATCCGTGGGCCATGTCGTCGCTGTGCGCGCGGTGGCCACCTACCAGCCCTCCGAGCCCGTGGGCAGGGTGAGGATCTCGCTGCCGGTCGACGTCACCGCGATCGTGTGCTCGAACTGGGCCGTCCATGCCCGGTCCCGGGTGACCACCGTCCAGCCGTCGTCCCACATGTCCCACTCGTGGGTGCCCAGGGTGATCATCGGCTCGATCGTGAACGTCATCCCCTCCTCCATCACGGTCGTGAGCGAGGGGTTGTCGTAGTGCGGGATGACGAGGCCGCTGTGAAACGACCTGCCGATCCCGTGGCCGGTGAAGTCACGGACGACGCCGTAGCCGAACCTGCGCGCGTAGCTCTCGATCACCCGGCCGATGACGCTGATGGGCCGTCCGGGCTGCACCGCCGCGATAGCTCGGCGAGTGGCCTCCCGCGTGCGCTCGACAAGCAGGCGGGCCTCCTCGTCGACCTCACCGACGAGGAACGTGGCATTGGTGTCGCCGTGGACTCCACCGATGTACGCGGTGATGTCGATGTTGCAGATGTCGCCGTCCTCGAGCACCGTGGAGTCGGGGATGCCGTGGCAGATGACCTCGTTCAGCGACGTGCACAGCGACTTGGGAAAACCCCGGTACTGCAGAGTCGAGGGGTAGGCACCGTGGTCGCACAGGAACTCATGGCCGATGAGGTCGAGCTCGTCCGTGGTGACCCCCGGGGCGATCGCGTTGCCCACCTCGCGCAGGGCATCCGCCGCCAGGCGTCCTGCGCGGCGCATCGCAGCGAGTGTCTCAGCATCCTTGCGCTCCGGTCCGCCATCCGGTGTCGGAGCCGGCCGACCCACGTACTCCGGCGCATCGATGGATGCGGGCACGGTGCGCAGCGGGCCCACGACACCCGGCACGAGCGAAGATCGTGTGCGAGCGGGCATGCCGGAAGTCTAGGGGCCGGACACGACAGTGGGCCCGCACCGTCGGGTGCGGGCCCACTGTCGTAGGAGATGACTAGCGCCGGCGAGCCGGGGCCTTCTTGGCTGCGGCCTTGCGAGCCGGAGCCTTCTTGGCTGCGGCCTTGCGGGCCGGAGCCTTCTTGGCAGCCTTCTTGGCT